>CANQHZ010000047.1 GCA_947623805.1 uncultured Lachnospiraceae bacterium
GTACATATTATAATTTGTAAATGACAAAATCACAGTATATACAATCGGCAGACACGTCACAATCAAAATAGAAATCAGAGCAGGCGCCAAATATATATATGCCTTGGGATTTTTCTTTTTTCTCATGTTCTCACCAACCTCCATATCAATATATAAACGACAGCTTTTATCTCCCTTATGGTTTAAACAACCCTGAAAAACGCCGCCCTTGCGTTTTTCTAACCATTTAGAAACTCTTAGGCGGCGTCCTTTGCCGCCTTAGAGTTTCTTAATGGTTTTTTTTACCCGAATTCATCAGTTCGACCGCCTCCTGAAGCTGCTGCACCATATTTTCAGCGGCATCCGCAGGCGCAAGCTCTCCCGACCACATCAGCCTGATGTTGTTTGTATGGATACTCCAAAGCTGTCCCATTTCGGAAACAGTCGGCATCGGCTCGCCTTTGTTAATCTGGCTTATAAATGCCTGCGAATATTCGTTTGTCTGAATCGCCTCCAAATCCTGCTCGGCAAGCTTGGCAGGTATTCTGTCGCCTGTTTCATATAGGTCAAGCGCCCCGTTGTCAATTAAATAAGATATAAACTCCCATGCCTTATCCTGGCTGGCGCTTTGGTTACTCACAAAGCTTACCTGCGTACCGACAGGCGTAACAAAGTTTTCCCCATGAAAAGTCGGCATCTCTATAACCTTAAACGGTGTCCCCACCGATGTAAAGCCCTCTATATCCCAAGGTCCGCCTATATAATACGCGCACTGTCCATTTTGGAAATTACTTCTGGCTATGTCAGCCGTCACGTCAGCGGAAATAAGCCCGTATTTATTGCACAAATCATTGATAAATTCATATGCCTGCACAGCCCCTTCGTTGGCAAGACCTATATCCGATGTGTCATACGCGCCGTCTGCATAGTTGAAAATATATCCTCCGCACGCTCTTACAAAGCCAAGGTCGTAGTATATGCTTGTCGCATCAAACTGAACGCCTCCCGACTGCGCCGCCTGCTCCACAAGCTCCTCCCAAGTTTTGGGCGCCTCCGATACCAAATCGGTATTGTAAAAAAGCGCGACTGTTTCCACGGAAAGCGGGGCAGCGTATCTTTTGCCGTCAACGTAGCATGCCTGAATCGCGGCCTGCGAAAAGTCACTGTCAGAATACAATTCGCTTGGAACCTCCGCCGCTAAGCCCGCGTTTACATAATCCGCAAGCTGGTCGTTTGGTATTCCGACTACCGCATCAGGTCCGTCCTTGCTCTTTACAGCCTGCGCAAACTGCTGTACTGACGGCGACTGGTGGATAACCTCTACCTCATAGCCATTTGCGCTACCCCATTCGTTCGCGTATTTCTGAAGTGTTTCCGCCTCGACGTCCATATTTGTCCATATTGTAAGCTTTGTGTCATTCTTATCTGCAGCTCCGCAACCGCTAACCAGACCTGACAGCAGTGTCATTGCCGTAAAAGCCGTTAATATCCTCTTTTTCATTTTTGCCTCCATTCCGCCGCGTTCAAACGGCATAATTAAAAAATAATTGTCTTAGCTCTACATATTTTTTAAGTTGAGCAGCGCGCTATTCGCATTTCCATTTGCGTCAAACAATGTCTGATTAGCCATAGCGTTTCCTGCCGCGACTTTATCCTTCATATAAACAACGCCGCTCTCACTCGCCCAGTTGCACTTAGGAACAGGAAGCCATGACGGTTCCCAGTAAAATACGCCTATGCCTTTTTTATCATTTACATTCCTGACCGCCGCGCACAAATCACGCAAAAAAGCCTCCTGTCCCGCGGGTGAAGCCGCATATCCCGTCGCTTTCTCCTGTTCGCTGCCGTAAACGATGCCATTGCAGCCCAGCGTATCAAGCGTATAACCGATAGAAGTCTCAGCCACCAGCACTTCTTTTTGGTATCTTCTGCTGATGTCATTCATATTATCCTGCAAAAGCTTTATATTGCCATTCCAATGCGGATAATAAGACATTCCAATAACATCAAAGTCCAATTTATACGGCGCTACTGTGTCAAACCACTGTCTATAGGTTTTATTGTCTGTGCCGAAGTCAAGGTGTAGGATTATTTTCGCATTGGGACATTCCTCCCTGACGCCTTTAATTCCCGCCTGCAAAAGCTGCGCCATATTCTGCGGATTGCTGATATGTCCGTCAGGCCAGAGAAGCCCATTTGTAATTTCATTTCCCACCTGAACCATTTTTGGTACAAGTCCTTGGTTTTTCAGTGCTTTAAGCGTATCAGCCGTATGTAAATACACGGCTGTCTGAAGCTTGGAGCCGTTAAGCTTTTCCCATGTCTTAGGCTTTATCTGCTTTGAGGGATCAGCCCAAAAATCACTATAGTGGAAATCCAGCATAAAATCCATGTTATTTTTCATAGTTCTTTCTGCAATTTCCATTACTGTATGTAAGTCATTGCCTCCTCCGCCATAGCTTTCTCCGTTTTCATCATATGGATCATGCCATATCCGCACGCGTATCATATTCACTCCGCATTTTTTTAACAGTGTAAATAAATCCTCTCTTTTTCCCTCCAAATAATACTCCGCGCCGCAGGCTTCCAGCTCCTTAACCATGGATATGTCCATGCCCTTAATAAATTCCATATTCCTCCTCGTTTCTGCGCCAGTTCTGATATTCGCATATATAAATTTGCGGCATCATAGAAAATTTTATTCCCTATTCCTTGACAAGCGATATGGCATCAATAGTCCCCCAGCCGCCTGGCGCCGTGGCAACCTTCACGCCTACTGTAATTTCACCGTTCACAGGCTTTATCCCTGATAATTCCGCCGTTTACCAGTTTACATATCCGTTTAACTCGCCGTCTGCTTTGATTTGCCCTGCGTCTGATACCGCGTAAAAATATACCTCCGCGTTCTGGTCGCCTGCTGCATCGCCCTGAATATGCGCCGTAAGCTTGTATGTGCCGTCGTCCAAACCCGAAACTGTCTGCTCCGCCGTAAAGTCTACATTGCTTGAGCCCGAATAAAAATGAAGTGACTGCACGCCCTCAAAACAGTCGGTGTCACGGGTGTAAATGTCAAGCTCTTCCGTAACATTATCAACATTTGTCACTGTCCAGCCTGAAAAATCTGATGCCTCAAAGCCGCCGTTTACAAGGTAATTTCCATTTTCATCGGGTTCTGCCTTTGATGTCTGAGATGCGCCGCAGCCCGATGCGGATATTATCATTCCCGCTATCAATATTGTTGGCAATAATTTCTTTTTCATTTTTGCTTTACCTCCGTGTTTTTTTGGTTAATATTTTATTATTTGTATAGTAAATATTTTACTATCTATTTTGAGATTATCACTTTAAGCTGCCCTCGTCAATGATTTTTTTACAATTTAGTTAATCTATACATTTTATTGCATTTGATTTTATAATTAATTCACAAAAGCTGCTGCATGGCAATTTCGCTAAACTTTCACTTAGTTTATTAATATTTTTTCTGATTGCATAAAAAAAGAAGATGCTATCGCAATAAGGATTAAGCGACGGCTCCCTCTTTTTATAAATAAAAGCTGCGCAAACAAGCCCTAACAGCTTTTTCTTATTATGGGCACTCCATTTACAAATATGGATTTTGTGATTTTTCCTCCTTTTATTACTCTGCTTCTGAGCAAGTCAAGCGCTGTCTCACATATGCAGGGTATATCTATATGTATAGTCGTAAGCGGCGGAGAAAGGTATTTTGCGATATTTACGTCGTTTATGCTGAATATCCCTATCTGCTCA
This sequence comes from uncultured Lachnospiraceae bacterium, assembly GCA_947623805.1. Lineage (GTDB taxonomy): Bacteria > Bacillota > Clostridia > Lachnospirales > Lachnospiraceae > COE1. The sequence goes on from CANQHZ010000047.1 coordinate 3,748, forward strand.
GGTATCTTTATGCCGTATTCATTGAGCGCCTGAAGCACTCCTACCGCCAGAGTATCGCTTGCTATGCAAAGCGCGTCAGGCAGCGTTTTCTTTTTCAGCAGTTCTTTTCCCATGCGGTATCCTTCGTCTACTGTATACTTGTCGCATATCAATATAAAATCTTCATTCAGGCAGCCATAATATGCCGCACTTTGCCTGAAAGACCACTCTCTGAGATCCATCGACGGCTTGCCTGTATCAATATTTCTGTCCGTTCCCCCGATAAAACCGATGCTCTTATATCCCTTATCTATCAGGTAATCAACCATTTGTGTCAGGAAAGAATCCATATTCGGTCTTACCGCGTCAAACAGCTTCTCATCGGGCGATGTGCCTATAAAAACGCCCTTTTTGCATATCCTGTACAGCTTGTTAATTTCTTTTCGTGAAAGCCAACCCACGGCGATAAAAGCATTCAAATCCTTTGGTATCTTTTCCATATTTTTTTTGTCACTGAAAACCTGCAGATGAATGTTTGTTTTTTTCGCCTGCTTTATGATTTCGTCTTTTATCCCATTGTAAAAAGAGTCTTCCAGCTCGTCCTCGTTTTCTGCGAAGCACAGCAGCGCTACATTGTCAATTTTAGGAAATATTATTTTCTTTTTATATCCTATTTTTTCTGCTGTTTCAAATATCGCGTTCCTCGTTTCCTCGCTTACGGAAATTCCTTCATCATAATTTAAAACCCTTGACACCGCCGCGCTCGACACTCCGACAAGCTCCGCGATTTCTTTTATTGTCGCCATTTATTTTCCTCCTTGCGCAATTCCTATTTCCATTATACACAATTTGGATAAATATTCTAGTAATTATTTTAGTAAAATATTCTTTGAGTGTCGACCATATGTCGGCAATGTCCGCTGTCATTTAATATAACAGCAATTTTATAAATATTTTGTATTATTTTTTACATTTCGCACGAATTTTTACATTTCGATTTGACAATTACCGCCCATTTTGTTATGGTGCTTTTGTTGTACAACACTTCTATAAATGAGAGTAGTATTTACTCTCTATCTAAAACAAGCGAGTCAATCGACGCAAAACAGATGTGGCTTGATGTCAATGTGATACTCAACAATTTCATAATCATCAATCTTGAAATGCAGATTGCCGATTTGCGCAACTGGCGCAGCCGCTCAATCTCATATTTATGCCGTTCCTACGACAGCCTCAACCGCGGCGGCAAGTATGCCGATGCCAAACCTGTGATACATATTGGTTTTCTCGATTTTTCACTGGAGGGAGCAATACCTGAGTTTTACGCCGCATATAAACTTAAAAATGTCAAAACAGGGCAGATTTATAGTGACAATGTTACTCTCTGTGTGGTAGACTTAAATAAAACGGAGCTTGCCACAGATGAAGACAAAAAATACGGCATTGACAAATGGGCGAAACTTTTCAAAGCCAAAACATGGGAGTTGGTTATTGCTGAAGATAAGGCGGCTATCGCTGAAAAAGATTTGCAGCTGCAGCAAGTTCTTAAATGGGCAGTGGAGCATGGTTATTCAAACAATTATTAAATTTAATTGCCGTGCAGACGGATAATCATAAAATCCGTCTGTGCGGCAATTATTTTCTGCAATTTAAGAATACGTGCCTTGCATTTCTTTTTCAATAATACAACAAAAAAACTGTTTCCATTATAATTCATTTAAAATTTGTTTTAAATCGTTTAATTATGACACAAGTGTCATATCTTCCTGCTAAAATACACATCCGGCAAAATTATAGGATACTCCTGCCCGTCATTAGAATCAGTCCAACCCACGACAAAACGTACACTTGCACTGTCCATAACATAACCCTGCTTTTTGTTTCTCTCAATCTCCTCCGTAAATTTTCTGGAAAACCTCACCACCCGCACGCATTTCCCGTCCTTTTTTACCGAAAGCCCAGACTCATCTGCCAAAAGCGCCATGCCGCAGATAATCCTTCTGATTATGTCCTTCTTATCCTTAAAAAAGTCCAGATAAACATCCTTATGTGAAAGCTGCATTAGAATTTTTTCTGGGCGCTCGTATGCTGAATTATCCACCCTTGCCCGCACGTTTCCTGTAATAAATCGGTCAAATTCCCTGCCATTATAAAAAATATATAAGTCCTTCTTTGCCCGCGTCATTCCCACATATAACAACCGTTTGCGCTCATCTGTGTCAAAAAAGACATGGTTAAGCATCATAATTACCTCATCAAACTCCCTGCCCTTTGATTTGTGCATTGTGGAAACAACTATTTCACCGCTGTCCACCGAGAAAAAATCTTCAATGTTCGACTCATGCAGAAACATCTCCAAATCAGACTTATACTTCTTTTCATTTGCCAGCGCAAATGCCTCCAAAATATTAAGGCAAAGCGTAAGGTTGCTGCTGTCCCTGTACAGCAGAGCCATTCTGTCCCTTGCCTCATCCCAAAGGTTTTGCGGAATAATAGGCGTTGCCAGCTCATTCTCTATCTTTTTCATAAAAAATCGCAGCTCAATCATATTGTATAAATCAAAACCGTCATTGGACTGAATCAGCTTTGCACGAACACCCTTTTTATTTAAAAGCCCTACGACGCGCAGTGCCTCATCATTTGTATTGGTGAGAATACACACGCTGCCCATGCTACGGACGCTGACTGCCTTAGATACAACTGGCTCCTCCAGGTTTTCGCTTGCGCACTGAACCAGTTCAACCGTTCCTTCCTCTCGGTCATTTACCGCAATAATCGGCGCGTTTTTTATTCTATGGGATATATGCCTTACAAACCGATTCGCGAATGACACAATATTGCCCGCGCTCCTGTAATTGTCAAGCAGCTCATATTTTTTCGCATTTTCCCGATTTAGAAATTCCTCAAAATAACGTGAGCTTGAACCGCGGAACTCGTATATGTTCTGGTCGTCATCTCCCACAGCAATTACGCGCAGGTCATCATTGCGTTCTATCAGTGCATTGACAAGCCCATACTCATTTTCGTCCATATCCTGCGCCTCGTCAATCACAAGCACTGTCTTCGTAATCCGCCCAATTTCCACATCACCATTTTGAATCATCTGCGACGCATCGCGCACTACTGTCTTGGCATCCTCGAGATTTCCCATTCGCCCGATTAAATCAAAGCAATATGAATGAAACGTCTTAATCTCAATAAAACCCGCCGCGTTTCCAATCAAATCATACAAACGCTTGCGAAATTCCGTTGCCGCTGCGCGGGAAAAAGTAACCATCAAAAGTTGCTCATGCTTTACATCCTCCAAAAGCATAAGGGATGCAAGCTTGTGTACAAGCACTTTAGTCTTGCCGCTTCCTGGTCCTGCCGCAACTACAATATATTTCGACGTGTCATTGTCGATAATCTCCCTCTGAATATCAGAAAGCCCCTCAAAAAGCTTATTGTATTTCTGGGGCGTGATGTTCCTGTTAATTTCATTTTTCCTGTTTCCCTTGAAATATTTAGCAATAAACAATTTGTAGTCCATCTGAAAATATTCATTCACAAACTGCAGCGCCTCGTCGTAATTTCTGAGCATCATATTAGCAAATTCACCGACAATATGTATCTGCTGCATTTTCTGCCTGTAGTATTCATTCAGGCTTTTATAGTCATCTGCCTTGTACCTGATTTTATTGTCATGCTCAAGGCGCGTAATCTCCATGCCGCTGTACATCACGAGAAAACCGCCCTCAATCTTCATAGCGTCAATTTTGGACAAATATAAAAGCGCATCCTCTATTTCATCATCTGAAACTGATTGTTCTTCTTTTTGTCGGTACTGCTGCTTTAATTCCAAGATGGAAAATTCCACAGGCTGCTGCTCATTACCGTTTAGTTTTCCCTTAACCTTGTCAAATAAATATTTTACGATAAAATATGACAGCCTAATGCACTGCTGCCTTTTCTCCCATAATTTTTCAGCTGGCAACTCCAGTGCAATAATTGTTCTTGATGATGTATTTTCAATATTTTTTCTTATATATTTTTTAATCGTCCAATAATAAAATATTGTCTTGAACGCATTGACAGTCGCGTTCTTTATTCCGCTGCTGACAGCGTTTTCATTAAGCTCCTTAAGGCTGACGCACTGTTCCTCCTCGTCAAGCTGCCTTATGAAAAAATGCTCCATCGCAGCATACTTTTTCAGGATATTCAGCGACTTATTCTCTGTATCCGTTTTCAGTATATATGCCGTCATATCCTTTGTGTCCGCAAGGATATTTTCCTCACGTAAGGCATGGATAATATTAAAGGTTTCCTGCCGTTCCATGCCAAGCCTGTCAGAAATATAATCGATTCTTGACTCTGCGTCACCGTTTTTCGCGTCCGCAACGCTCCTTGCCGAAATCAGCATACTCATAATACGTTTCGCATTCAGACGCTCATTTTCATCCATTCTCACCGAAGTCTCTATTTTTTGAGAGGCTTCTGCCATATTTCTGACAAGGATACTTGTGGCATATACATGCGGCACATTTTTCCCGCGCCTGATATAGCCTGCGTTTTCCAATGCCTGTACAGCAGTCTTTACGCGCGTTTCAGCCTCAAACACATTTTCATCCCACCCTGCCTGGCGTGCGATTTCCAGGGGAGTGCGCTGTATGACTGAACGGTTTTTTGTCAAGTCCTTAATAGCCTTCCAAACCTGCTGTATCTCGCTGATGCTCAGCTTCGTCTGATTCAGCATGATAAAATGCTTGTCCAAATCTCCGTCGTTAAACAGCACGTAGCATTCCGCCTGCAGGCTTTGGTCCCTGCCCGCCCGCCCTGCCTCCTGCACATAATTTTCCAGTGAATCGGATATATCATAATGGACAACAAGCCCGACATTCGGCTTGTCCACCCCCATTCCAAAGGCAGAGGTCGCTACAATTACCTGTGCCTCGTCACGGGTAAAGGCATCTTGGTTTGCCTGTTTTTGGGCGTTTTCCATCTGTCCGTTAAAGGCAAGCGCAGTGATGCCATCGGCACACAGCTTGCAAGACAGCTCCGTTGTGCGCTTTGTCCTTGACACGTACACGATTGTCGGACATTTTTTCTTCTCAATCAGCCATCGCAGCGCCACATATTTTTCCTCATCGCTCTCCTTGTAAAGCACTTCGTAGCGAAGATTCTTCCTTCCAGCGTCCGACGCATAGAGCGCCAAATCTATATTTAGTTTTTCCTTGAAATATTCCTTTATGTCGCTGATGACCTTCTGTTTTGCCGTCGCTGTAAAACATGATACGGGAATGGGTTCCGTAAGATGCTTTTTTTCCTGCAATTCGCGGATAAAATCACCAATATAAAGATAATCTACCCTAAAATCCTGTCCCCACGCAGAAAAGCAGTGCGCCTCATCTATCACAAACCTCGCAATCGTCCGTTTCATCATCAGGCGCTCTATCGTCACAGACCGCAGGGACTCCGGTGAAATATATAATATGGAGGCAGTACCGTTTTCAATACGGTCAATGGCTTCCGCACGCTCAATTGGATTGAGCAGGCCATTAATCGTAACTGCATCAACAATCCCCTTCTTTTCCAGGTTGTCCACCTGATCCTTCATAAGGGACTGCAATGGCGATATCACAATAGTCAGCGCCTTAAAAAGCTCTCCTGACATAAGCGCAGGAAGCTGGAACGTAATTGATTTCCCTCCGCCCGTAGGAAAAACAGCAAGCAGCGATTTGCTGTCGACCGCCGCCTGCACAGCCTTCTCCTGCAGGTTTTCGCCATCATACTTGCGAAATTCATCATATCCGAAAATCCGCTTTAAATTCCTGTGAATGTCAAGACGATTACGGCAATATGCGCAGCCCTCATGGCAAACAGTGCCGCGCAGCAGCCTTATAATATTGGAAACAGCGGGAAAGTGCATATTCACCCAACCTGGAAGAATAGATGTGACTTTCTCTGCGGAAAGCATCGCCAGCACATAAGCAAGCTCTGTCGGATAACTCTCTGCAATGCCCTCTATATCACTGTTGCTGCACAGCTTTCCATAATAAAAGCTCTTTATCAAGGACACGGCATTCCCGCGCGGATAATATCCAATATAAGCAAAAAAACCGCGGAATTCTTCTTTTTGATATAACAAATCGGCATAAATATCCCTTTGAAGCTCATTGAGACTGTTGAAGGCATTAACCTCATCATAAAATAATTCCATTGATTTGACTGCATCATTTAATGGATTATTCAAGGAATCAGTCAGAAGCTTGTCGTCCTTTAAAAGCGCATGATACGGTTTGCTGGGGAACAATAACGGCGACAGGTAAAGCGTGTCTATCATATCCGTAATTCCTGCCGCTTGAATTTGCTGCCTTATATACTTGGAATCATGATGAATGATGTTGTGCCCGCACAGAAAGCTCCTGCTGCCGAGGCTGTTTTGAACCAAAAAGTCCTCAAATGCCTTAGCCGATTTTGTATGAATATGCGTATCCCTGTCCACAGCGGCGCCATAATCAAGCACTTCACCGCTTTCAGCGCTTACCTCTGTGTCGACAAATACAACCTTGTACATAATCCTCCTCATTTCTGTGCTGTTCTCAGCGCATAACGACGTAAATCCTTCTTTTTTATTTATCGCAGGACTTGTATTATTTGGGGATATTATATAATAATATGTTGTATTTATCAATATTTTTGGTTATTTTAGAGAGAGGTGTAACTTTTATTTACCGTCCTGTCAGAACCGCCACGAGACTCATATTGTGATGGGAAAGCCTTAATCAAACTCCTTTTCATGCCTCTTGAAAAAATCATAAAAATACCTTACATTTTCAAGGCTTGTCCACTGTTTTTCTTCCATCTGCCCACTGTCAAGGTCATAAATCTTTCCTTGAAGCGTGCCCAGTAAAAACGGAGAATGTGATGCAATGATAAACTGGCAGCCCAAAAACCTCGCGTACTTGTTAATATTTCATCCGCAGGCCTTGCCTGATTTTGCGGCTCTGCTATATTTAATTTCTATATCACTGTCTCAGTCTTTAATTCCAAGCTCTTTATGAAAATATTTTAATGTGGTATATCTGTATCGTTTTGCTTGCTGCTCATGCGCTTTTCCCATTGCAAACACATAATAACCCTTTAGGTATGTGCGAAATTTGCTCATGATAAACACTATTCTGTCATTTAATTCCACATATTCCTTATTATCTATTTCTGCAATGCCGTCTATGTATGTCTTATCATTTATAATGACCGCCTTGGAAAAATCAATGCCTGTCACGCTTTCTGTTGGGCGCGATGAATGCCGAAACTTGTAGCAGCTATTATGCCTTATATTGGTTCTTAATGGCAAGGCAAATGTATTTTCATCAATCTTAATCAAAAGCATAATATATGACCGCTGCGGTTTATGCTCAATTTCCGGATATACTGCAACATTGTATTTCTCATAAAATTTTGGGGATAAATAATGCAGTTCAAAAAGCTCTTTCGTTTTCATAATTGCCTCATAGTAGCAGAATAAAAGCCCCTGCACAAAAGTACAAGGGCTTAATCTTCTGCCGGGATTTCTTTATAAAGGTGCTACCCCCGCACCTAATCTTAAATCGGAATTTTTTTATAAAGGTGTTATCCTCACACCTGTTCTTTGGTTATTATATAGTAGCACGACTTATTAGAATTGTCAATAGGCGCGTCAATATAAAACACACTTGCAGAAGATATAATTTTATTATATACATATTATGATAATTTAGCACTACAGCCATTTAAAAGTTAATTCAGACAGCCAAGTTCCCGATTGCATGAAGCCCATAACTGCACTTGAACAAAAACCAGTCGATATAACGCTGCCCATAAGCGTGAGTGTCCGTACCCGGGAGTTTGACAGTTGAATAATGAAAAATATACCTCAAAGCCTTGAAAATAGGCTTATTTTTTGTCAACTTTTTTGTTTTAATATATGGTATTTTATGTTATTGTATGATATAATAAGAAGTTAAGGAGGGATGCTTTTTGAATTTACATATTACAAAATCTAAAAACGCTGAATCTTTTTACATTGCTAAATCCTATGTAAAAAATAATGGCTGCACGTCATCCGTCATTGTCCGCAAACTGGGTACCCTTGCTGAACTTTTACCCGAGCATGGCCCGACCAGGGATGATGTCATTGCCTGGTGCAAAGAAGAATGCAGGCTTGAGACCTTAAAGTACAAGGAAGAAAATAAAGAAAAATCCGTTCAGATAACTTTCCATGCTGACAGACAGCTTGATTACAATGATAAGAAATTGTTTCAGGGCGGGTATCTCTTTGCGCAGTCCATTTACTACAAACTCCAGTTAAACAAAACCTGCCGTAAGATTAAATCCCGACACAGGTATGGGTATGATCTGAACGCCATCCTGTCTGACCTTATATACAACAGGCTCCTCAATCCGCAGAGTAAGCTGTCCGCTTATAAGGCGGCCCAGGATTACCTCGAAAAACCTTCTTACGAACTTCACGATGTTTACCGTGCCTTAATTGTACTGGCTGAGGAAAGTGATTTTATCCAGGCTGAAGTGTTCAAAAACAGCAGCTTTGTTACTAAACGCAATACCGGCATTCTCTACTATGACTGCTCAAACTTCTATTTTGAAATCGAGCAGGAGGACGGTGACAGAAAGTATGGGAAAAGCAAAGAACACAGACCGAATCCAATCGTACAGATGGGATTATTTATTGATGGGGACGGGATTCCCCTGGCATTCTCTGTTTTCCCCGGAAACCAGAATGAACAGACATCCCTAAAACCACTGGAGTCAAAGATCCTGCAGCAATTCGGTTGCGACAAGTTTGTTTATTGCAGTGATGCCGGTCTGGCTTCACAAAGCAATCGCAGTTTCAACCATATGGGAAAACGGGCATTTATTGTCACCCAATCCATCAAAAAGCTCCATAAGGAAGATAAGGAGCTGGCCCTGAACGGGAAAAATTTCAGGAGGCTGTCAGACCATAAAAAGATTGATCTGGACAGCCTTGAAAGGGAGGGGACAGACCAGCTCTACTATAAAGAAATTCCCTGCACCAGCGGGAATCTGGATCAGCGTCTGATAATCACATACTCCCCCAAATATGCCGCTTATCAGAAATCCATCAGGGACGCCCAGGTTGAACGAGCAAAAACCATGATCCGGGATGGTTCCTGCAAAAAGAACAGAAAGAACCCAAACGATCCGGCGCGTTTTATAGACAGGCTGGCTGCAACAGAAGACGGCGAAGCAGCCGATATCCATTACTGTCTGGATGAGGAAAAGGTTTTGGAGGAATCCAGGTATGATGGTCTGTATGCAGTATGTACAGATCTTTTGGATGATGAAGTTGGGGAGATACTAAAAGTAAGCGAGGGCAGATGGCGGATAGAGGAATGTTTCAGGATAATGAAAACGGATTTTTCAGCAAGACCAGTATATGTTCAACGGGATGACCGTATCAAAGCCCATTTTCTCATATGTTTTTTGGCGCTCTTACACTATCGTCTTTTAGAGAAACAGCTTGGGGGGAAATATACCTGTAGTGAAATACTTAAAAAACTAAGGGAAATGAACTTTGTTGATTTGCAGCAGCAGGGTTTTATCCCCACTTACACAAGGGATAAATTGACAGATGACTTACACGATGCCTGCGGTTTTAGGACTGATTACCAATTCATCAGTAAAAGCAGGATGAAAGAAATTCAAAAACTAAGTAAAGGACGATAGACATTACTAAAGACCGTGACAACAAAGCAAATCGCTGAAATGCCCTATTTACAAGCATTACAGCGATTTTTTTATTTTTCAACTGTCAAAGACAGGATTATATAGTAGCACGACTTATTAGAATTGTCAATAGGCGCGTCAATATAAAACACACTTGTCAAAATTTTAAAATGAAATAGTAATAAATCAAAGGGTTATGCCAAACATATGTTTTGGTAAGAATTAGGAGGACAATACCATGATGAGAAGTGAATTTGAACAACTTACAGGCCGCGAAGTCAGCATTGAGGATTATGCTGTCATTAAGGCCGCTTATTCTGCTTATGAGAATCTTTTTCCCGATAAGCAGTCCGTAGCCGATTTTTACAAGCTCCATGGCTACAGCGTCGATATCTTTGACAAGCTGCTGTTAGACCTTGGGAACAGCCAAATGCATTACCTTGTTCAGGACATGCGCAAGATGTATGATGCCTTGTGCAACATCCAAATGTATACTGACGGCATAAAGCAGGACATCGGAAAGATAAACCTTAGCCTGAATGATGTCACCAGCAAAAATTTAAACTGTTCTGAGACATTTTCCAAGCGCTTGGAAAATATCTCATAATGGCAGGCAATAAGAATGCGGATGTTGACGTATACAGCGCGGAGATTGTAGCCGAAGCGGAAAAGCGGGACAGGCTCATAAAGAAAAAGCTTGGCGCAGGTGAAGCTTCCCTTTATGATGTTGCTGTCGCCCTTGAGTGGTTTAAGTCAAACCAGACATACCGTACTTATGGCTATAAGTCATATGCTGAATTGGCTGATAAGCGTTATGGAATAAAAAAGTCAGAAGCTTATAATTATGTAAGTGTTATTGAGCGCTTTAGTAAATCTGACATCTGCAAGCCTTACAGCATATCGCAGCTTATAGCCGCCCTCCCGCTCACCGAATTTGAGATTTTTACTTATCTCAGGCCTGATATGTCATTCCGCGAGATTAAGAAGATTGTAAAAAACCTTGTAAAGCCTCCGCCTGTGGAAGTTTCCTCCGAAACTTCTTATGGCACTGATACTGAAATAAAATTGAATATTGAAAACGAAAAACTGAATATTGAAAACGGACAAATAAGCACTACTGATATAGCGCATTTTGATACAATGTCGGATTTTGACGATTTAAAATCTTGTATTAAGGTTTTTCTCTCCGGTCTTGAAAAAGAACTGAAAGCCGCATTTGCAAAAGGCGCTGAAAATATAAAATTATGTTTAGTATGGGAACGGGAAAACCCAGAGCAACCCGATGATGAAGCAATAAATGGGCATGCTGTACATCAGCAGGGAACAAAGGAACAGGCAACAAAAACAAAAAAGACAGGGAACGGGAAAACCCAGGACAAACCCGGGAAAGAGGTAGAAAAATGAGATTTCCATTAACAGCAGAAGTATTAGTATTAGCAAAGAATGAGCGTATGGGCTCCAACGGCAACGCATATTACAACCTTGCCATATTGAAGGACGGAGAGGCTGGAAACATCAGCTGCACCAAGGAGCTCTTTGAGAGCATTACTGAAGGGACTAAAGCAGTCCTTGAGGCGGTCTACAACGACCAGTATAAGAGCCTCCAGTTTAACAGGGTATTGGACGGCGCTTCATCAGGCGCAGGCGCAAGCCCGCAGCCCAAAGCTGCCAAGCAGCAGTAAGCGCTGTCTTTTCCAAATAATTCAGTCCGGACCGGCTGGCATACCGCTTTCCGGTCCGGATTAACCCCTAATCAGGAGGTATATGCAATGTACATATCGGATTTAATCCTTTTAATAATCGTGATCGCCTTTATAGCCCGCGCCGTACTCAAAAAGCGCCGCGCGGGAAAAACAGGCGCAAACCAACATGCGGAAGAAATTTCTTCCCATGCAGAGCTTCCACACGAAGCCTGCCACTGCATAAAGGTCCTATCCTATTACTATGACGCGCTTCCATTCAAGGACGCTGTCCCATCCCCTACGCTGCCGCTCAATGCAGCCATAGAGGAAGATGTCAATGAGGCAATGGAGAGCTTAAGCCGTCAGGGATTCACCCCAAGCATATCATATGCCGCAGTAGTGGACAGGCTTTTTGTATTTATAGAATACTGAGATTGAAAGGGAAGTGATATATATGACGGTAGCAGCTACGATGACATTATTAATCGCGTCCATGTTTTCCATCATGCTCCTGGTATCCGCCATGCTGCATTTCATTCTCAGGTAGCATCTTCCGGATTTTGTTTCACACTTCCCGGAATAGACGAATACAACGGGCGCAAGCCCTTTGTAGATAATCATGCAGATTTCGAACGGTCAGAGCATTACTTCAAAAGCAGCCTGATAATCCTTAAAAACATTTTTAAGGCAAACGCTCCTGCTATTGCGGCAGCAAGCATGCCGCATCGTTTGGCATTTAAATACCTCTTTTCTGTTGGATTTTATTTTTGCCAACTTTATTCTAACATTGAAAAAGGCATATGTCAAAACACCGTTCGGGTCTGCACCAGGCATGGGCAGACGTATTCAGAGCAGCTTTTTAAGCATTCCGCAGATTACTGCAAAAATGCCAAATCCTGCCATTATATGGATAATTTCGTTCGGCATACGGCAAAGCCTCCTCTCGTTATGGATTTTGTTTGGTAGCTTTATTTTAACATTGGAGCATGTTTTTGTCGAAACGTCTGCCCATGCCGAATCCAAGAGCGCAAGCGGATTGGATATAGCGCAGCGTAGCGCCCTTATTAGGGGTTTGTATAACCTGCCGCCGCATGGAAGTCTTTTACGCGGGTACGCTTAAAGCCTTAAGCCTCCCCCGCCCGCGGGAAAAAACTCCGCCGGAGATTACCATAAATCGCGCCTTATAAATGCCCTTTCGGCAGCCTGCATTGCATGAGCAGCCTTCCGCATGGGCGGCACACTTCCGTCTGGAACGGGGGGCTATGCCGGTAGCACTTAATGAGAGCAAGCACCGCCCTTGTGCGCAGTCTCGAATTTAGTGCGGGCTTGGGGGTCCTCCCCCAAACCAAATAAGCAGTATGCGCTGCCAAAATATCTGCATGATGAGGAGCAGGAACTGGAACTGGAACTGAAACAGGAACATGAAAAGGAACCGAAAGAAATGGAAGAAACAGAAAAAAAACCTGAAAGCCTCCTGCAGGAAGAAAACCCTGAAAGCCTTGAAAATGCTGAAAGCGGGGAAAGCGAATCAGAAGAATCTTCTGAAAACACTGAAAGCACTGAAAGCACTGAAAGTCAGGAATCATCCATAGAAGACGAATCAGAAGAATCTTCCGAAAATGGCTCTGCTTCTGAATCTGAATCGACAACGGAGACTGAATCCGAAACTGAAACGGAAACAGAAACCGAAACTGAATCCGAAACTGAAACAGAGACAGAAATCGACATAGAACAGATAATAAACGATGCCGTATCAAACATATCCGCATCATCTCCCGAAGCGCCTGACTACAGCGATGAGATTGCAGAGCTCCATACTGAAACAATGGAACATCTTGAAAAGCTTGAGAGCTATGCGCAGGCATCATTTACGGCACAGGCGGCGCTTCTTGTAACTGTAATGTTTACTGCTGGCGTAACCATAGGCCATAGCTTTTGGAGCCGCATGAGAGGAGGCTGACAATGGAAAATATAGAAAGCATAGAACTGATAGACGGCACGCTCTTTGAACAGCTTTTAAGTTCTTCGGAGCTTGCTCTTATATATGGGCTTTGGATAATAACGTTTCTTTCGCTTCTTGGATATGGCGTATTCAAGGCGTTCAGCCTTTTGGATATGATAAAGAAAAAGTAAAGGGGGTGAAGTTAATGGGAAGTGCATCAGCAACAATGACAGCGCTCTCAGAAGTCATGCAGACGGCATTCACGCAGGTACAGACTGATGTAGTCGAAATGGTCAAGATGGCGCTGCCTATCGGCTTAGCTATCATGGGCCTTTTCCTCGCGATACGTCTTGGAATAGGCTTCTTCCGCTCAGTAGCTAACTAAGCGGGAGCGGGGAGGCTGATAAGCTTCCCCGCCACTAAAGAAATCAGGGTGATACAATGAAAGTGCTTACCAGTTCAGACATATACTTTCTGGTCGGTTCAGAGCCGTTCGATAGCGAATACAGGAAGACATTCGGTGGCAGTCCCGAAGGACAAAGACGCTGGTTCATAGAGACATTCGGGAAGAAAAAAGGCACATACAAATTCAACACCCGGGCGGCATATGTCTTAGACATGATGGAACAGCGCGCAAGGCTCCTGCGGGAACTGGAAGACGAGTGCCCGTTTGAAAATTCCGCATACCTTGGCGAGGGTGATTGTGACTTTTAGACAAACAGACACACAACAAAGCGCCCCATCAGCGCAAGCCAAAGCCAAAGGCTTGTGCAGGTTGCACAAACCGCGAAAAAATGACAACTGAATACTGGAAAATGCTTCTTTTTATTGATATAATATAATCGCTCTAGGGGGTGATTATATGGATTTCATTACTGGTAGTTTAACTTTTCTATTCGCTATCTTTTTTTGCTTGATTTTAGGCTGTTTTTTGGGGTTTATTTTTGAAAGACTATGGAAATTTATTAATTTAGCGGTTAGGTATTTTGAAATAAATATTGATAAAGATGAGAAGTAGATTACTTCTCTTTTTTTTATTTAGGGGTGGTTTGATTGAAAAGAATATTTTCATATATTCTGATTTTTGTTTTATTTTTTGATGTTATTAGTTTTTCTTACTTTGATTCTGTTTATGCTGCTTCAATAGAAGACCCCTCCACTTTTGATGAATTAGGCTATATTTTAAAGCACCCTGGTGATTTAGTTCGTCTTGTATTGGGTAGTGCTGGTATTATTTTTGGCGGTACAGGTGATTTTTTCGCTGCCCATGATGAATATACTGAAAAGCTACAAGGTTGGATTGATGAAGGTAAAATTAAAGTATCTTCAGGTTCACTTGTTGGCGGCTCCGGCATAACTGTGGACGCTTCCGTGACGCAGGAGATACTTGACGATGTGAAACAATACGTTTCCGATAATGGGGGGTATACACTTGTGCCTACTTTGAAACCTACTGACTTTGTTTCAACTGAATTTTATAACATCAAATCCTACAGGACTTTTTTGAATGTTGTCAATTCCTCTGATGAGCCTATCGGTGTTTATTTACGTAATTCTGATCTTGGTTTTGCTCTCTTGCCTGATTTTCCTTATATCTTCATCAGGCATAGTGCTGGTTATTATTATTATTATTATGCTCATAACGAGTCCTCACATTCTAATCTAAGTTTTACTTATTATGTATATGATAGTTCAGGTTCTGTCCTTGATAGTTATGACGATATTGCCTCTGTCGATTATTCTCATGGTTCTGCGCAACGTATTTATTTAGCCGATGTCCTTTCAGATGTATTTGAAGGTAATGGCGGTCATGTCGATAATTATTTTTCTACTCAGCTTTACCTTGTCACACGTTCTGGATTTTCTGTGCCTGTCTTTGATGACCTTAATGCGTATACTGATTATGCGCTTGGCCATGGGCTTTATTTTACCGGCTCCAATTATGACGGCATAGGCAAAGAGATAACAATTACCGCCGAAGACATTCAGAACATTCAGGACGGCTTGTATGACGGCATGTATGAACAGCTCCAGAAACTCATTGAGGAGAACAATGTTGACCCGTTGGATTCTGAAAAGCTTTCCGAACTCACTGACCAGGTCTTAAACTCTCTTGGCGATATTGAACAGAACACCAGCGAGAGCAATTCCATACTGCAGAAGATACTCGATGTCCTTAATGACATGAACGGCTTCCTGCATACCAACATAACCGGAAGTTCCGACATAGATTTATCCGCTCTGTATTCACGCCTTGACAGCGTTGTTGATGAGCTGCGTTCCATGTCCTCTGCCCTTGGGGATATATCTTCCTCCTCCGGCGGCTCTGCTGATGTTGATGTCAGCAGGATTGAGAGCAGGCTGGATGATATATCCTCACAGCTTGCCAAAGAGGCTGACACCCTGGAATCTCTCAATAATGCCGTCGACGGCACCAACAGCACTCTTGCCGAACTTAACTCCAATATATCGGACTTATCCAGCTCGCTTGATGAGATGTATAAATCCCTTGACGGTTTAAAGGTTGATGCCGATAATACGGATGTCGTTAATAAGCTTAATGACGTGCAGGAACAGATAAAGCTCACTAACGGCAGGCTTGATGATGTCTATGACGTGATACACAAGTACCTCCCGCTGATGAGCGACATACTGCAGGAGCTCAAGGACATACATAAGACACAAGTCGGTTTTGGCCTTGCTGATACTGCCGTTGATATCCTGCAGGGACTTCTTGATGATTTAGGCAGCGTTCTTTCAGGCATCATAGAGCTTCCGGAGGTAAATATCAGGCTTGCCCTTGATGACTTTAATAAGGCTTATGAGGATACCGGTGCTGTGGAAATGCTCAAGAAGAAATTCCCTTTTTCCATCCCATGGGATATAGCTTTTCTTGTCGGTTTCCTCGCTGATGAGCCGCAGGCTCCTAAGTTTGAGCTCCCTCTTGTTTTTGAGAAGTACGGCATTAACGAGAAGCTTGTCATTGATTTTGAAGACTTTGGAGCAATTTCAAAGGTCTCACGCACGCTTCTTACTATAATCTATCTTGTGGCTCTGATGAAATTTACCACAAACATCATAACAAAGGAGTGATTTTATGTTTAAGCTCATATCGCTTTTCTTCTTCGGCTTTTATTCGCTGCTCCCTGACAGTCCCTTTCAGACCACGCTCAACGGGGAGATTTACAGGCTTGATTTTCTGCCATACCTTAACTGGTTCATACCGTTTGACAACTGTCTCAAGATAACCGAGATGTGGCTCGCCTGCATAGCTGCCTATTATGCCTACAGGTTCATACGCACCAACGGCTATGACCTGCTTCTTAAGAAGATATTCAGTTAGGGGGTTTTATCATGATATACTTTTTCACTGGGAAACCAGGCAACGGAAAGAGCCTGCATATGGCTGAGATAATGTACCATGCAATCAAAAAAGGCAGGAATGTCATAGCCAACTTTGAGATTAATGAGCATGCTTTTGACAGGGTGCGCCGCAGGGACCGCCTGGGCACGTTCATTTATGCCCCTAACGAGTTTTTATTAAATAATGCATACAAGAATCCGACAAAACGCTTTTCCTATCTTGACGGACTTTATAATTATGCCCTCCAATTCCATAAGACCAATCCAAGGGGGCAGATAATCGAGCACCAGACGCTCTTGGTCATTGATGAGTGCCAGGAGCTTTTTAATACCCGCACATGGAACAGGAAGGACCGCTTAGAGTGGGCCTCCTTTTTCCGCCAGCACCGCAAATACGGCTATGACGTCTATCTCATATCGCAGGATGACAATGTCATTGATAAGCAGATACGCGCCGTATTGGAGTACGAGCAGGAGCACCGCTGCGTAAACAATTATAAATGGTTCGGTAAGCTTCTCGGCGCTCTCGCAGGCGGTAAGCTCTTTGTCTGCATCACCCGCTGGTATGCGCGCGCTGGCAGGAGTGACGCCCATATCAAGAGCGAGTTCTTTGTCGGTAAGCAGAGGTACTATACATTCTATGACAGTTACAAGGTGTTTCACGACACGGGAAAGCCGGAGGCGAATGCCGTAGGCTTAACCAGGGCGGGAAACACTCCGGAAATGTCAGGGGGTGCGGGTACCCCTACTTGACAGTAGCAATAAGTTATTCCCACTTTTACAAAAGAAATTTTTTTTAAATTTAAAAATATGAGTTTTAAGGGGTTAACTGAATTATGTCTTATTACAACACTCGGCTGCTGACCTATCCCACTGGTCAGCAGGTATCTTTTTATTCTAAAGGCATCGCTTCGGGCAATGATGTGGAGCTCAGTGATAACTTCAAGAAGTCTTACAGCAATGCCGGTCGTTCTGAAAAGCTCGAGCAGCACTGCAGCGCCGTCTCTTTAAAGCGTACCAAGAACAGCATATACCGGATAGCGCGCGCGAACACATGGGACTGGTTCATCACGCTTACCTTTGCCCGCGATGATTTTGACGCATCCGACTATGATAAGGTAGTTGATAAGCTGTGTTCCTTCCTGCGTCACTCTATTTATAGAAAATGTCCCGACATTAAATATCTTATAGTTCCTGAGCTTCACAGCGATAAGACCAACTATCATTTTCACGGTCTGCTCGCCAATACCGACGGCCTGCGCTTTTCCTACAGCGGCCATAATGATAGGAATGACAATCCAATATTTAATATCCTTGACTGGAAGGCGGGCTTTACCACTGCCACAAGGATAACCGATACAGTCCGCGCAAGCTCATATATAACCAAATACATCACCAAGGAAAATATGCAGCTTCTCAAGAATAAAAAAAGGTATTATACTAACCATAAGGTAGACCGTCCGGAGGAAGACCGCCTTATATTTGATGAGGGCGACTTTCTGGAAGTCTATTCAAATGACATAGAATACTGCAAGTCCGTTACTGTAAAGGAAGCGGGCATGCGCATTAATTATTATGAGATTTAGGGGCTTATGCCCTTAAATTTTTTTATGGGGTTAAAAGGATTATCATGGGAAAACATATCACTGAGAATGAACGCTATATCATTGAGACAATGCTCAAGGACGGCAGGAAGCCTAAAGAGATTGCGCAGCGCATAGGCAAGCATTTCACCACGGTCTACCGCGAGATAAAGCGCGGTACCGTACAGCAGCGCGCCTCTGATTATACCGACTATCATAGATACTGCGCTGACACTGCGCAGCGCATACATGATGACAAATCAAGGAATAAGGGCATATCATTAAAGATAGGCAGCGACTTTGAGACCGCCGGCATTATCGAGGACCTTATCATAAATAAAAAATACAGCCCTTACGCAGTTTCCGTCATGCTGCATAAATCCGATGCGGGCACTACCCTCTGCGCCGCTACAATCTATAGTTATATACACAACGGCTTCCTGCTCAATGTGTCTGATTCAAACCTTGCATATAAGGTCAAGAGGACTAAAAAGGATAAGGAAAAGGCCTCCCGCCGTCCGTCTTATAAGATGCTGGGCGCTAAGACCATTGAGGAGCGTCCTAAGCATGTCTTTGACCGTAAGACATACGGCCATTGGGAAATGGACACTGTTGTCAGCGGGAAGAAAAAATCAAAGTGCTGCCTGCTGGTCCTCTCTGAACGCATGACGAGGCAGGAGATAATCAGGAAGCTTCCTGACAGGACCGCCGACAGCGTGCTCAATGAGATAAATAATATCGAGAAGTTTCTTGGCTTTAACTCTTTCAGGGACAGATTCAAGACAATCACCTGCGACAATGGCGTTGAATTTGCTAGGTATAAAGAGCTTGAGGTATCATGCACTGTAGTTGGCTGCCGTACTTCGCTCTATTTCTGTCACCCGTTCTGTTCCGGTGAGCGCGGCACCAATGAGAACACCAACAAGCTTATAAGGAGATTTGTACCTAAAGGCTGCGATATCTCCCGGTACAGCGATGAGGATATACAGCGCATTGAGGATATGATAAATGATTATCCCCGGAAACTTTTTGGCGGGCTGTCCGCCAATGAGATGATGAGACTTAATAATCTCTGATTTAATTCCTTTACATGGTTCTTGAATCCATGCCTAAAGTCATGGTCTTATTTTTGTGCATTCTAAACAAATAAATCATGCTGCAGAGGCTTGATGAGGCATGCTGCAGTATGATTTTTTTGTGCAATATCAACAAACTTGATTTTTGTTAGCGTTTAGGGTTGAAATTTTCAATATAAAACACACTTGCAGAAGATATAATTTTATTATATACATATTATGATAATTTAGCACTACAGCCATTTAAAAGTTAATTCAGACAGCCAAGTTCCCGATTGCATGAAGCCCATAACTGCACTTGAACAAAAACCAGTCGATATAACGCTGCCCATAAGCGTGAGTGTCCGTACCCTCCGCCCCGATTTTCTGCGCAATCAAACTCAAAAGCGTGGACTTGCCGCAGCCGTTATTGCCGTAAAATACTGTAATCGGCGCGAACACAAACGGCTCTATTATAGTTTCCTTCTGGTAACTATGTCACAATAAAGTGCCTGCTTTACTTTTTTTCATTATAGATATATTATAATTTTACAAGGTGAAAAACAAGCTGCAAATAATATTATTTCAAAAAATATAGGCGGCGGCAGCGGAAAGGAGCGCATTATGACGCAGACGGAAAGGCTTTTGTTTCTTATAAAATACCTGATGGATGAAGATGACAGGCTTAAATCAGTGGATATTCCTGAGGACTACGCAGAGAGGAAGCGTCTGCTGCGTTCCCTTATGAATATTCGCCCGCCTAAACCGATTTCAAAAGATTTTCTGGAGGTGCAGGATGCTTACCTGCGAAATGAATGTGCAAAAAAAGGCATCGTCGCATTATCTGATATTCCAATGATACAGTCGGGAATATATTTATGGCAGGGCGACATTACACGCTTAGCCGCAGACGCTATTGTGAACGCGGCTAACAGCGCTTTGCTGGGCTGTTTTGTTCCTTGTCATGGATGCATTGACAACGCTATTCATTCCGCTGCAGGAGTAGAACTCCGCTTGGAATGTTTTGATATCATGGAAAAAAATCGCTCTGCGGAAGAACCCACAGGAGGGGCAAAAATCACAAAGGCATATAATCTTCCCTGTCGTTATGTTATTCACACTGTCGGTCCGATTATTTACGGGGAAGTTACCCAAGAGGATTGTGACCTGTTAGCGTCCTGCTATCGTTCCTGCCTTGAACTTGCAGCGGCAAACAATTTGAAAAGCATTGCTTTCTGCTGTATTTCTACGGGAGAATTTCATTTCCCAAATGATAAAGCCGCCGATATAGCAGTGCGGACAATACAGGAATATCAAGAGAAAAATAAAAACGGTTTGGAGGTTGTTTTTAATGTCTTCAAGGACAAAGACTATCAAATCTACATGCAGCTATTGGGATAACATTGCAAAGGCAAAACAGGAAATTGAAAATGCCGACGCTGTTGTGATTGGCGCTGGTGCGGGGCTTTCAACCTCTGCGGGTTTTACTTATTCTGGAAAACGTTTTGAGGAAAATTTCCCTGACTTTATCGAAAAATATGGTTTTTCAGATATGTATTCGGCTGGCTTTTACCCGTATGATACGCTGGAGGAATACTGGGCGTATTGGAGCCGCTATATCCTCATTAACCGCTATAAGGATGCGCCAAAAAGCGTTTACGGTGATTTATATAATCTGATGCGGAACAAAGATTATTTTGTGCTTACGACAAACGTAGACCACTGTTTTCAAAAGGCTGGCTTTGATAAGAGCAGGCTTTTTTACACACAGGGCGATTATGGGTTGTGGCAGTGTTCAAAGCCCTGCCATGATGAAACCTATGATAACGAAACCGTCGTCAAAAAAATGGCTGCCGAACAGAAAAATATGCGTGTTCCCTCGGAATTAGTGCCGCATTGTCCTGTCTGCGGCGCGCCTATGTCGATGAACCTGCGTGCAGACGATACCTTTGTCGAAGACGAGGGCTGGCACGCGTCGGCAGAAAGATACCGCAGCTTTTTACTCCGCCATAACGATATGAAGGTTGTTTATCTGGAATTGGGTGTCGGCGGCAATACGCCTGGAATTATTAAATACCCGTTCTGGCAGATGACGCATGACAATCCCAAAGCTGCCTATATATGCATCAACCTATCAGAAGCGTATGCCCCTACGGAAATCAGGCGTCAATCCATTTGCATTGATGATGATATTGGAAAGGTTTTAAAGCAGCTTTCCGCGGGCAACTGAAAATCGAACATCTTATCAACTATTCCACCGCCCGCCTGAACAAAACCCACGTCGCCATAAAATAGCACCCAAGCAGCGCCGCCAGTATCACGGCTGTCGCGCATAGCTGTGAGAGCAGCGCCCCCGCGCCTATATACGCCTTTACCTGTGTCCAAAAGCTTGCGCAGACAAAAACCTCAAAAACCCCTGCTGCCACGACAGCCGCCACCACGGGCAACCCGAACCAAAACGCAATCTGCTTTATGATAAGCACGTTTATCCACTCCTTCGGCACTCCCAGTTTTTTAAGCACGTCAAAGCGATACCCGAAGCGGTCAGCCTCCGAAAGCTGCTGCAGCGCAAGTATCGTCACGCAGCTAAGCATAAGGATAACAGCGCAGTAAATCATCGCAAGCTTCAGCGTGAAATTTGACGCTATTCCCGTGCTCATCTGCTCGCTCCGCGTGCGGATAATATAATCGAATGCCAAATCATCGCCATATTTCTGCCTGAAAAATTCCTCCAGCGCTGCCGCTGTTTCATACGGTATCGGCTCCTTTGACATCATAAACCGATTGCCCGATACAGGCAAAAGCCTGCCGCAGACGCTGTCGGGAAACACATAAAGCACGTCTGTATAGCTGTTGTAAATGGACTCCCCCAAAGGCGCGTAATATATCCCGTCCTCGGCAAGCGTAAGCTTTCCCGCGTCGGTTTCCACTGTGCCGTGCGCATCCGCGTACTCTAATGCCGTATCATAATCCGCAATCTGCCGCCACTGCATCAAAAACTCGCTCTCTCCAAGGCTTACCGCCTCCTCGCCCTGCATTTTTCTCAGCGCATTATAATCCGAGAGCGAAATCGCCCCGACAGGAAAGTCGTATTTCTTGCGGTTGTGAAAATCCTTGGAAAGCGGCAGATACTTTACCACAAACACATTCTCCGCAAGCTCCACGCCCCTCTCCTCCAAAAACCTCGTACATTCGTCATAGCTGTCCATATGGATATCCTCAATCGTCTCCGCCTGATTGTGGAACGAGCATATCTGCACATCAAATACCGAGCGCATTTCAAGATACCCTTCTGCCCACCCCACTAACAGCGGCTCCGCCATAAAAATCCCTATTGAAAACGCCAGCGTGATTCCGATAAGAGACATGCTTTTTACCGCTGTTTTGAGCGTTGACAAAAGCTGCCCGTAAAAAAACATATTTTCACCCCTGTAGCTGCTCTGCTTCCTGTTTTTTAACCGCGTAAGCAGGACTGATGCAAGGCACACTACAGCGCTGATTGCAAAGGCAAAGCACACGGCAATGTCAGCAATATACACAGTCAGCGTGTCCTGAGTTATCGGAAGAAAATACGGCAGCTTTTCAAGCGGCACAAGCAGCAGCGCCGCAGCCACAAACGGCACAAACGCCAAAAGCACGGCGACAAGCCCGTAAAAGCGGAATGCCTTCCTGTTTTTTGCAAATTCGGCAACACTGTACGCGAGCGCCGCCACAAGCGATGCAGTCGGCATCACGGTCACGCCGAACATCATAAACTTGACCGCAAACGGATGTCTGCTGTCGTAAAACGGCAGTACGCGATATACCGCCGTGTCTATCATCCACAAAAGCGCGGCAATATACAGCGCAGACATCACGGGCATAAAACGGCTTTTTTTCACAGTGTCCTCGTTGCGCCTGTTTTCCGAAAGCATCTGCGTGATCGGGATGCGCTTTATCACAGACGAATTGTATGCGCCCGCCGCCAAAAAGCATATGAGGAAAAATACCGTGCAAAACAGCGCCGTATCGGGAAAAAGCGTCCACATTATGCGGTAGCGCTTTCCATATGATGAAAGCATAAGCGCCGTGATAAGCTGCGACAAAAACGCGCCCAGCACAATGCCAAGCCCGATTGACAACGCGCCCATAAGAAGCGTTTCCGCAAGGAAAAGGCGAGATGTCACGGCGCGCTCCATTCCCATGATAGTCTGTAGGGCAAACTCTTTCATTCTGCGCTTTATCATATATCTGTTCACATAGTTTACAAGATAAAGCATGAGCAGCGTGAGCAATGCTATAGACGCTTTGAGAGGGGCTCCTAATATTTCAAGGCTGAACTGAGCGCCGATGTCGGGCTTGAAATAACGGCTGGTGATTGATAAAAATGCGTAGAACATGCTTACGCACAGTGTCAGCGTCATTATATATATGATGTAGTCCTTTGCTGAGCGTATGGCATTTCTCAGAATTAGTTTTATATACATATGTTTTTTCCCTTTCATTATTATTTCGGCAGGCAATTGCGAAATATGTTCCCAACCATCCGAATTTCGCATACGCCTAATTATTTCGACTGAACCATTTGGAAATCTTAAATGCTTTAACGTTTCCCGTTGATTTTTATGATATCATAGACAGCACATCAAGAATTTTCCCAAAAAATTGTCTGCGCGTATTATTTCCTTTTACAAGCTCCGTGAAAATTTCTCCGTCTCTCAGAAACAAAATACGGTTTGCGTAGCTTGCCGTGAAAGCATCGTGCGTCACAAGCAGGAGTGTTGCGCCAAGCTGTTCATTCATGGATTTCATCGTTTCGAGGAGCATCTGCGCGGAATGGCTGTCAAGCGCCCCTGTCGGCTCGTCTGCGAGGATAAGACGCGGCTTGTTGACAATGGCACGTGCACAGGCGCAGCGCTGTTTCTCACCGCCCGATACCTCATACGGATATTTGTCCAAAAGAGCTGATATATTGAGCTTTTGCGCGATTTCCGCGACGTTTTTGTCTATTTCGTCCGCAGGTGTCCGATTGATGGTCTGCGCCATAGCTATATTCTCCCCCAGCGTAAGCGTGTCGAGAAGGTTAAAATCCTGAAATATAAATCCAAGCTTTTCGCGTCTGAAACGGGCAAGCTGATTTTCTTTAAGCTCCGTGATGTCCACGCCCTCAAGGAAAATATGCCCTGCGCTTACGTTGTCTATTGTCGCTATACAGTTTAAAAGCGTGGTCTTTCCCGAGCCCGACGCGCCCATTATGCCGATAAACTCGCCCTCACTCACGCTAAAGCTTATGCCGTTTACCGCCCTTGTGATGCTGCCCCTAGTACCGTAGTATTTTTGGATTGATTTTAATTCCAACAGATTGTCCATTTATTTTCCGCCTCTTTTCTTTTTATATTTTAGGCTTTGCTGCCGTTTACTGTAAATATAATAATACAAAAAAGGCGA
>CANQHZ010000048.1 GCA_947623805.1 uncultured Lachnospiraceae bacterium
AGCGCAGTGGATGTGATGTGCAAATCCTCTGCCGCCTTGTTGAAACTTCCAGCCTCCGCCACACGGATAAAAGATGTAAAATTTATATTATCGATATTCATAGACAGCCTCCACTTCTTTTTTGTTTTAGTAAAATTATATTACACTTATAGCACGTCCATTCCCATATCAACGAAATACTGATAGGTCTCACCAAGAATGGAATCTGCCGGTATGAGAATAATCATTTCTTTACGTACCCTTGTCAGCAAAACACGCGCTCTGACCCTCGCCATGTCACGAGTCACACAAATTCTCATAGAAGTTTTCTGCAGCTTGGCAAGCTCCCTCTGAGCAGCAGCTAGAGCAGCATCCCTTCTACCTATTGCTTGCTCAACCCACCTACTGCAGTCAATAAAGTCAGCGCGTAAAGAGATAAGTAGGAATACGTCATTATCAGAAATCTTCCGTCCTTCAAAACCCTCCATTTGGGAAGCAATTTCATCGGATGCGATGACAAACCAGTCTGTATGCCTCGCGATAGCTTCCTTCCGCAAAGATAATCTATCTCGATTTTACCGTCTTGAGTTATTGAATATGTTGCCATATGTGCACCTCCACTGTAATTGTATTAATATACCAATTCTTTCTCTATTTGTTTTATTATTGTCAAATCTGCCGGAAGCCATTGGACACTATATAAAGTATCCCTTGATAACCATTTGGCATCCTCTGCTTCCAGAAGCCTTAACTCTCCTTCAACCACATCACACCAGAAACAATCCATCGAAAGATGAAATGTTGGATAATCATATTCAATAGTCTCGATCAGATCACCCACAGCGATTTTCGTATCCAATTCTTCCTGTATTTCTCTCTCAAGCGCCTGTTGTGGGGTCTCGCCATCTTCAATCTTTCCACCTGGAAACTCCCACTGACCTTTAAACTCGCCATAACCCCTGGCCGTTGCAAATATCATTTTCTTTTCTTGCAGTGAATCACATATGACCGCTGCAACAACTTTTACTGTTTTCATTTTTCCTTCCATAACTTTTAAGCTTTTATTGCTATCCGCTTATTTCATATATCTTCATTGTTTTAAAACCTAAAATCATTCCGCATCCGCAAACAGCACGCGTTTCCTCTCAATCATCTCATCAATTCTCTCAATATACTGCGCCACTTCCTTCACATTCTCACAACGCTTGATATTCCCGTCAGGATACACCCTCTTACTGATACTCCCGGCCCCAAGCGCCACAATAGTCTGTTTCTCCTCCATAATCAAAATATTATAAATCCCATACTTTCCTTCACGCGCATAACCTACATTCTCAAAATTTCCCGACATATTTTTCTGCCTATATAAATAATAAGGCTTCATGCCCAACCGCAGAGCTCCTTCCCTCGCAATCCGCATTGTAGCATCCGTATTTACGAGTGCACTGATACCGTTTTCCTCAATCCACTGGCTAAGCCTCGACGCGCGTTTTATCGCAAGTGAATGCACTGTAAGACTGTCCGGATTGAGCTTTTCTATCTCCCGTATCGTATTCGCGACATCAGCCTCAAGCTCGCCGGGCAATCCCAATATGATATCCATATTGATATTATCAAAACCCGCACTCCTCGCCATGGCAAACGCATCCTTTACCTGCATGACCGTGTGGCACCTGCCAATGAGTTTGAGCGTTTCCGCTTTCATGGTCTGTGGATTTATCGAAATTCTGGTGACACCATAGCGTTTTAGAACATCCAGCTTGTCACGCGTAATGCTGTCAGCGCGCCCCGCCTCTACGCTAAACTCCTTTACATTGCAAAAGTCAAAACTTGATGTCAGCTTTTTCATCAGCTTTTCAAGTTCATCTGCCCCCAGCGTAGTAGGCGTGCCACCGCCAATATATACCGTATCCAGCAGCTTTCCATCACAAGCATTTGCCGCAAAATCAATCTCCTTAAAAAGCGCATTAAGATACTCGCCGACTTTTTCTCTCCAGGATGCTATCGGATAAGATGTAAATGAACAATAAAGGCAGGTCGTAGGGCAAAACGGGATTCCTATGTAAAGACTGTAACCGTCTAGACAGTCAACTGTGTCAAGTATTTTCTTTTCACGTTTAGCGATATCAACACTAAGCCATGCTTTCTCGTCGCTTACCGCATGTTCCTCTTTTAACCGCTCCACTGTGCTACCATCATCCAAGCCTTCTGCCAGTATTCCCATCGCAAGCTTTGTCGGCCGCACGCCTGTAAGGTTTCCCCATGGAAGTGTCCTGCCTGTGTAGTCGCACAAATTTCTGTACAATGTAAGCTTGTGTCGATTTTTTGACACAGATGTCATATTTTCATCAATTTCATCAAATTGATTGACATAGCGTTTTTCACAGGCATCAATTCTGACATACATATCCATTTTTAAATCCTGTATTTCAACGCGCACAATATTTTCATGCTCGTTTTGCCCGATGTCAATCTGCGCAATATCAATCACCTTTACGTCATGTTCCGGGTAGAACGCCTTTATTATAGCATTCAAATCATACTGGTAATTTACCCTGTTTGTATAAACTTTTATCACGCCAAGCTCCCATCTGCCGCCTTTACGGCTTTACATAATAGCAAAAGTGTCCGGAGCATTACCCCAGACACGGATTATATTTTCTTTCATATCCTACTGTTGTAGCATCGCCATGCCCTGAATACAGCTTTGTATCATCAGGCAGCGTCAATATGCGTTCCCGAATTGAATCCGCAAGCGCTCTCATCGAACCCGAATACAAATCTGTCCTTCCCACAGAACCATTAAAAATCGTATCGCCGCAAAACAGTACATTGTCGTCCTTAGCATAAAAACAGCAGCCGCCTTTTGTGTGCCCCGGTGTATGGATTACCTCAAACTGCACTCCTGCCATTGTAAATACCTGCCCGTCGCAAAAATACTCATCAGCCTCAAATCCATACGGTTTTCCGAACCAGCCTGATACGTTTTTGTCAGGCTCGCGCAAAATCTCCGCTTCATCCTCATACGCGTATATCTTGGCTTCGCTAAGATTCTTAAGTTCCAGCGCTCCTCCTGTGTGGTCCGCATGTCCGTGTGTAAGCAAAATGCCTGCTACTTTTTCAAATCCCAAGCTTTTGACATCTTCCCAAACCACATCACCGCGGTCGCCCGGGTCGATTATCACTATCTCGTCCGCACCTTCCCTGTACACATAATAACAGTTTGTCTGCGCGCCGCTAAGCACTCTTCTTTTTACCTTTAAATCTGCCATATATCCCTCCATATTGTGTTTGGCGGTCTCAGCCCGTTGTCCTCTCTATATCAAGCACGTTATCAATCGTCCTTATTTTTTCTATGATAGTGTTTAACTCCTCGCGGCTCCCTATCTCAAAGCTAGTAGCCATTGTCGCAATTCCCTGCTTGCTCGTTCTCGTATTCAGTGAACGTATATCTATATTCTTTTCTGTGATAGCCTTTGTGATATCCGCAAGCAGGCCGTTTCTGTTTTGCGCATAAATCACAATCTCTGCAAGGAATTTTTCATTTTGCGCGTCAAGCACCTCGGGCTGCCATTCCGCATCTATCAGTCTTGAACGCTCAACATCTGTAAGACACAGAATATTTACACAATCGGTCCTGTGAATGGAAACTCCTCTGCCTCTTGTTACAAAACCTACTATTTCATCTCCCGGCACAGGCGCACAGCAGCGTGAAAATCTCACTGCGACGTCATGTATGCCATTTACCGTAATACCGCTCTTGCTCTTGGGACGCATCAGCTTATTCTGGCTGTTCTCCTGAATAGCGGCCATAAGCTCATCGTCTGTCGCCTGCTTTTTATGTTCTCTAGCGTAAAGCTCCATCATGCGGTTTATGACTTGCCCTTCTTTCAAAGCACCATGCCCTATAGCCGCAAGCACTGCTTCCCAATCATTAAAGCCGTATTTGTGCATGACAGATGTTCTGTACTCGGGCGTGTTCACATCACTCGGATTTATACCCTTTGCTTTACAATAGCTGTACAAAAGCTCGCGCCCTTTTACTACATTTTCTTCTTTAAACTCATTTTTAAACCATTGTGATATTTTGTTTTTTGCCTGCGATGATTTAACGATATTGAGCCAGTCACGGCTCGGACCTTTGGAATTTTGTGAAGTAAGAATTTCAATACAGTCACCGTTGTTTATCTTGTAATCGATAGTTACAAGTTTACCGTTGACTCGCGCTCCTATCATTCTGTTGCCGACCGCGCTGTGCACACTGTAGGCAAAATCTATCGGCGTAGAGCCCGCAGGAAGATTTTTGACATCTCCCGACGGCGTAAAGCAATATACATGGTCCGAGAAAAGGTCCAAATCGCTCTTTAGCAGCTTCATGAACTCCTTGTTGTCGGACACGCCTTTCTGCCATTCAAGTATCTGGCTAAGCCATGCAAGCTTTTCCTCCTCACCGCCCGTCGATATTCTACCGTCGCTTGCCTCCTTGTATTTCCAATGAGCGGCAATGCCATACTCCGCCACTCTATGCATCTCAAATGTCCTAATCTGTATCTCAAACGGCTGACCTGTAGAACCTATAAGCGTAGTATGAAGTGACTGGTACATATTTGCCTTGGGCATAGCTATATAATCCTTGAAACGTCCCGGCATCGGTTTATACATCTCATGAATAACGCCAAGCGCCGCATAACAGTCTTTGACGGAATCAACTATAATACGCACGGCAAAAAGGTCATATATCTGCTCAATAGTCTTTCCCTGATTTTTCATTTTTTTATAGATACTGAAAAAATGTTTGACACGCCCGTCTATCTGCGCCTGTATGCCTGCACCCAAAATATGTTCGGAGACCTCATCCACAATATCCTGCACATACTTTTCACGCACGCTTTTCCTAAGCGCAATCTTTTCTACTAAATCATAATATGCATCCGGTTCGAGATATTTGAGCGCCAAGTCGTCCAGCTCTATTTTTATAGTGGAAATACCAAGACGCTCGGCAAGAGGTGAATAAATATCAAGCGTCTCCCTCGCAATACGCTTCTGGCTTTCGGGGGATTTATACTTGAGTGTACGCATATTGTGGAGCCTGTCGGCAAGCTTTATCAATATGACGCGGATATCCTTTGCCATGGCAAGGAACATCTTGCGCAGGTTTTCAGCCTGCAGCTCCTCGCGGCTCGCGGCTCTGTCGGGTGCAGCGTCGCCCGTATACTGCAGCTGTTCAAGCTTTGTCACGCCGTCAACGAGCAGCTCTACATCCGGTCCAAACATCTCTTTAAGCTCCTCGTTTGTCATGATGGTGTCCTCCACAACATCATGTAAAAGTCCAGCGATTATTGTTTCCTTGTCAAGCTCCAAATCCGCAAGGATAATCGCCACACACAGAGGATGTACGATGTACGGCTCGCCCGACTTGCGCACCTGGTCCTTGTGTGCCTCGCAGGCTGTAGCATACGCCTTGTCAATCATGCTTATATCGTCTGATGGGTGATATTTATGCACACGGCGAATAAGCCCCGCGTACAATGCGTCCGGGGACTGAAATTCTTTTATATATTCAATTCTTCGCTCATCCGCCCTTTGCGATTTTGCCTTGCTGCCCTTAATAATTAGAGAATCCTCATAGGTTCCTGCCTTTGCCTGTTTTTCCTCTGACATTCTCACTCACCAGCCATTTTATATAATTATTTTCCCTCATAGGTAATGACAGAATCAAGCCTGTAGTCCGCAATTCTCTCTCTACCTTTCAAGCCTGCAAGCTCCATAAGCACTACTACTCCCACAACCTTGCCGCCAAGGGATTCTATTAATTTTATCATGGCCTCTGTAGTGCCGCCTGTAGCAATCAAATCGTCAACTACCAGGACTTTTTGCCCTTCCTTGATGGAATCCTTATGCATTTCTATTGTGGCTGTACCATATTCAAGCTCGTAATCAATAGAAACCGTTTCCGCGGGCAGTTTGCCTTTTTTCCTGATAAGGACAAACGGTTTATGGTTATTGTACGCTATGGGCGTGCCAAAGATAAAACCTCTTGATTCCGCCCCGACAACAACGTCATAATCCAAATCCTTTACAAGCTCCTGCATACTGTCGATAGCAAGATGTAATCCGTCTGCGTCCTGTAAAACACTTGTAACATCACGGAACATTATGCCTTTCTCCGGGAAATCAGGTATTGTCCGCACGTATTCTTCCAATTTTTTCATAGGTTCGCACTCCATTTCCTTAAAATAATATATAAATTATAGTATTATTTTATAAATAAGTCAATTATAATATGTTTTTTGGTCACTTATCTACTGCGCAGAAACCACAGCCGCTTTCATCTGCGCCACGTAATCGCAAACGGGCTTAATACATTCTTTTCCGTACTGCGCTATTATTTTCTCAATCGCGCTGCCTACGATTGCGCCGTCCGAACATGATGCCATTTCCTTAGCCTGTTCAGGCGTAGCTATACCAAAACCGATTGCACACGGTATGTCGGAGACGGCTTTCACCTGCTGCACCATCTCACTGATGTTGGTAGTAATCTTGCTCCTGACGCCTGTCACGCCAAGCGAAGAAACACAGTAAAGAAATCCTTGCGCTTCCTTTGCAATTGTGCTGATACGTTTCTTTGATGTCGGGGCTATCATAGAGATAAGGTCGATACCTGCACTTGCACACGCACCGCTTATCTCGTCCTTTTCCTCAAACGGCACATCCGGCACTATTATACCGTCAATTCCGCACTCCGCACATTTTTTTGTAAATTTTTCCGTGCCGTATGTATAAACCGGATTCATATATGTCATAAATACGAGCGGAATTTCCGTCTTCTTACGCACGCGCTTTACCATATCAAAAAGCTTATCCGTAGTCGTGCCGGCACTCAAAGCCCTCTCGTCCGCCGCCTGAATTACCACACCCTCCGCGATAGGGTCGGAAAACGGAATGCCAATCTCAATCAAATCAGCCCCCGCTTCCGCCATTTTGGGGATAAGCTCCTCCGTAGTTTCCAAATCAGGGTCTCCCCCAGTCACAAATCCAATAAACGCCTTTTTATTGTCAAATGCATTCTTTATCCTGCTCATCTTATACCTCCATAATTGCATTCTGCGGATATATAAATCATATTTTTACTCGAAAATCTGCACTCCTCTATAGCGCGCAATCGCCGCCACATCTTTATCGCCGCGTCCCGAAATATTAATCACTATTATCTGGTCTTTACCCATAGTCGGCGCAAGCTTTCTCGCATAGGCGACGGCATGGGCACTCTCAATAGCGGGAATTATTCCCTCTGTCCTTGAAAGATACTCAAAAGCGTCAACCGCCTCCTCGTCTGTAATCGGCACATATTGAGCGCGTCCCGTCTCATAGAGATTTGCATGCTCAGGCCCTATGCCCGGATAGTCAAGTCCTGCCGAAATAGAATACACAGGCGCAATCTGCCCATACTCATCCTGGCAAAACAAAGATTTCATGCCATGAAAAATTCCCACGCTGCCGTTAGCGATTGTCGCCGCATTTTTGGGATTGTCAACGCCAAGTCCTGCCGCTTCACAACCTATCAGCCTGACGCTTGTATCGGGTATAAACTCATAAAACGCACCCATAGCATTGCTCCCGCCGCCTACGCACGCAACCACGGCATCTGGGAGCTTACCCTCCGCCTCCATAAGCTGCGCCTTTATCTCCTCACCGATTACCTTTTGAAAATCCCGCACTATCATCGGAAAAGGATGCGGTCCCATCACAGAGCCAAGCACGTAAAGCGTATCGTCCATTCTCGACGCCCACTCCCGCATAGTCTCGTTTACGGCATCTTTCAGCGTCATGGTACCTGTAGTAACAGGGTGAACCTTAGCGCCCAAAAGCTCCATTCGATAGCAGTTGAGCACCTGCCTGTCAGTGTCCTCCTTGCCCATAAAAATCTCACATTCCATGTCCATGAGCGCCGCCGCCGTAGCCGTCGCCACACCATGCTGTCCTGCTCCTGTTTCCGCGATAACACGCGTCTTTCCCATCTTCTTTGCAAGCAGCACCTGTCCCAGCACATTGTTAATCTTGTGCGAACCTGTATGATTTAGGTCCTCACGCTTTAAATAAATCTTTGCGCCGCCTAAATCCTTTGTCATTTTCTCAGCATAATACAAAAGCGACGGCCTGCCTGCATACTTTGTCATAAGGTCATTCAGTTCTCTCTTAAAATCCGCATCATTCTTATATTTTTCATACTCTCTTTCAAGCTCCTGAACCGCCGGAATGAGAGTTTCAGGAATATACTGTCCGCCGTATAAGCCATATCTTCCTTTTTTTTCGCCCATTTTTTCCTCCTTTGCCGTCCTAACGGCTATAAACCAATTATTTTTATATGCCCCTTACCGCTTCAACAAACTGTCTGATTTTCTCCCCGTCCTTTACCCCGTCCGTCTCAACGCCCGTGCTCACATCCACGCAATAGCAGCCAATCCGTCCCAAAACTTCGCGCACATTTGACGCATCCAATCCGCCCGCGAGAAAAAACGGTTTTACTGCTCTGCCGTTTTGTGCAAGCTCATTGAGGCTTTCTTGAAGTATCTCCAAAGGAAAACGCACACCCGTCCCGCCAAGCTCGCCTTTTTTGTAAGTATCAAAAAGCATATAGTCCGCTTCTTTTGACATTCCATCGCTTACCTGCCTGGCGTTCTGCACTTTCGTCGCTTTTATGACAGTTGTGTCAGTTTTCTTTTTTATTTCCCTGATGTAATCCTCCGATTCGCCGCCATGCAGCTGCACACAATCAATAATGCCGTTTTGGCACAGACTTATGACGTGTCCTATCGGCTCGTCTACGAATACGCCCACGGCTCTAATGCGACCGTCAAGCCTCTGCTTCATCTCCCTTGCCTGTTCGTCCGTAACAAAACGCCTCGTATTGGCAAACACAAAGCCCACATACTCGGGCAGATACATATTAACTTTATCAACATCGGCAAGCGTTTTTAATCCGCATATCTTTATTTTTGTCATATTGCTTTTCACCATTCTCTCGCATCCGTCTGCGGCATACAGCTTCTAGCCTCTCAGTTCATCCAGCATCTTCTTCTTGTCTGCGCTCCTCATAAGTGTCTCACCAATCAGCACACCGTTCACACAGGCTTTGCGCAGCGTCCTGATATCATCAGCAATCTTGATGCCGCTCTCAGCCACAAACAAAACCTCTTTCGGCACAAGACTGCGCAAGCGTATACTGTTATTAATATCCACGGTAAAAGTCCGCAAATCCCGATTATTCACGCCTATCATCCGCGCACTTGCAGCCATGGCGCTGTCAATCTCCGCCTCATCATGCGCCTCCACCAAAGCCGAAAGCCCGAGCTTATCGCAAATACCTTTATACTTCTTTAATGTATCCGTATCAAGCAGCGCCGCAATCAAAAGCACGCACGACGCACCCAAAAGCTTAGCCTCATAAATCTGATACTCGTCGATAATAAAGTCTTTCCTAATCGTTGGAATAGAAACCTCACGGCTGATACTTTTAAGGTACTCATCAGCGCCCTTAAAATAATCGGGTTCCGTAAGCACAGATATACAGTCCGCCCCCGCGCGCTCATAATCCCGCGCTATCTCCAGATATGGAAAGTCCTCCGCTATAATTCCCTTAGACGGCGACGCCTTTTTTACCTCACAGATAAAACTCATACCGTCCTTTGCAATCGCCTTTTCAAACGGGAACTCAAACCTGCTTTCAGACTGCGCTTTTTTCAGCGC
Organism: uncultured Lachnospiraceae bacterium; assembly: GCA_947623805.1. Classification (GTDB taxonomy): domain Bacteria; phylum Bacillota; class Clostridia; order Lachnospirales; family Lachnospiraceae; genus COE1. The sequence continues at coordinate 9,727 of CANQHZ010000048.1, forward strand.
CTCCTCTTTCACAGTTTCATACGGCGTCTGCGCCTTTTTTTTGTCCACTCTTATCCTTGTAGCTTTCGCTAAATCATCCAATATCATAACTTTCCCCCAATACCGTTTATATCAGCCAAACCGTCGCCATATAAACGCCTGTTTATTCATTTGTAAGCTTCACAAATTCCTTAAGCTTTTCATATGCCTTGCCGCTCTTTATAGTCTCACGCGCTATATTTATTCCCTCCTCAATAGAACCCGCGCCGCCAGCCAAATATATGCCTGCCCCCGCGTTCATCAATACAGCATCCGCCTTTGCGTCAGTACACTCACCCTTTAAAATACTCTCGGTAATCTTTGCGTTTGCCGCGCCGTCGCCGCCGACCAAGTCAGACTTGCTGCTCCTCTTAAATCCAAACTGCTCGGGCGTAAGCTCATATTTTGTATATTTGCCGTTATTCAGCTCCACACACGTAGTAGGCGCGCTCACAGAAATTTCATCAAGCCTGTCTTGACCGTAAACTACCAGCGCACGCTTTACACCCAGATTTTCAAGCACATGCGCCATCGGCTCTACAAGTTCCGCACTGTATACTCCCATAAGTTCAAGATTTGCCCCGGCGGGATTTGCCAGAGGTCCCAGAATATTGAAAACTGTCCTTATGCCAAGCGCTTTTCTCACAGGACCTACAAAACGCATTGCCGCATGGTACTTCTGCGCAAACATAAAACATATATTTCCTTTTCTAAGCACTTCCGCGTTCTTTTCGGGTTCGAGGTCAAGCTTTACGCCAAGAGCCTCAAGACAGTCAGCCGCACCGCTCTTGCTGGAAACGCTCCTGTTGCCGTGCTTTGCCACCTTGTAACCTGCCGCCGCTACGACTATGGATGCCGTCGTGCTTATATTTATCGAATTTGCCTCGTCGCCGCCAGTTCCCACTATTTCAAGCACGTCGCCCTCCACAGGCACTTTTATCCCGTGCTTTCTCATTCCCTTGGCAAACGCCGAAATCTCCTCGACCGTCTCACCTTTCATGCGCAGCGCTGTCAGAAACGCCGCCATATTCATCTGCTGCGCCTCGCCGCTCATTATCTCGTCCATTACCTGCTCCGCCTCTGCTGCCGTCAAATTTTTTCTCTCCACTACCTTTGCCGTTGCTTCTACTATCATTTTTACTTCTCCTTTCTTTGCGCCGATATATACAGCGTATCACTTTATAAATTTCATTATATTAACAAAAAATTTTTCACCATATCTTTGCCCGCTGGCGTCATTATCGACTCCGGATGAAACTGCAATCCAAAAATCTTTCCATTCTTATGCTGCACAGCCATCACCACGCCCGCCGCATCTTCCGCCGTAACCTCCAAGACATCCGGAATAAAATTCCTGTCAGCCACCAGTGAATGATATCTCGCCACATCAAGCTCTTTTGAAAGTCCCTTGAATATCGGACTTTTCGTGTCTACCGTCACCCTGCTCTGCTTTCCATGCATAAGCTCGGGAGCGTACGTTATTCTTCCTCCAAGCGCCTCACATATTGCCTGATGCCCAAGACACACGCCAAGCAGCGGAATATTCCCATCATCAGCCACGGCACGCACAAGTTCCTCACAAATGCCCGCATCAGACGGCTTGCCCGGTCCCGGCGAAAGAACGATATGTGATGGCGAATGTGAAAGCACCTCATCAGTTGTCATTTCATCATTGCGTATGACCTTGAGCTCCTCCCTGCCGCCAATCAGCTCACCGATTGCCTGGACAAGATTAAAAGAAAAGCTGTCATAATTGTCAACAAGCAAAATCATCTGAAAACCTCCCTCTCTGTTCTATGAATTAAAACTTTCCTCCACACTTTGCAGCGCCTCTATGACTGCGCCAGCTTTGTTCGCACATTCCTGATACTCGTTTTCCGGCACAGAGTCCGCCACAATACCTGCTCCCGCCTGCACAAATATTTTTTTGCCCTTTTTGACAGCCGTCCTTATCGCGATGCACACATCAAGATTTCCGCTGAAATCAAGATAGCCGATAGCGCCGCCGTAAACTCCCCTTGGCACAGGTTCAAGCTCGTCAATTATCTCGCATGCTCTAAATTTTGGCGCGCCGGAAAGCGTACCTGCGGGGAGCAGCGCTTCTATTGTATCTCCGCATGTTTTTCCCTCGGAAAGTGTCCCCATGACAGTGCTTGCGATATGCATTACCTTTGAAAACCTATGTATTGCCATATAATCGTCAACTTTCACACTCCCATACTCGGAAATGCGCCCCAGGTCATTTCTTGCAAGGTCCACAAGCATATTGTGCTCAGCACACTCCTTTTTATCGGCAAGCAGCTCCTTTTCAAGCGCCATGTCCTCCTCCTTGTCTTTCCCGCGTTTCCTTGTGCCTGCCACGGGGAAAGTCATGAGTTTTCTGTTCGTGAGCTTCACCATCGTTTCAGGCGAAGTACCGGCAATCTGCATGTCATTTATTTGGATATAGTACATATACGGCGACGGATTTGTCGTGCGCAGCACCCTGTAGGCATTTAAAAGGCTGCCGTCATACTCCGCCTCAAAGCGCCTTGATATCACGCCTTGGAAAATGTCGCCCTCTTTGATATAATGCTTTGTCTTTTCAACCATTCTGCAATATTCCTCTTTGCTTAGGTTGCATGTAAACTTGGGCGCGGGAAGTGGTTTTTCATATGGAATAGGCTCTGTAATTCTAAGCGTTTCCACAAACGCGTGCAGTTCCTCCACAGCCCTGTCATAGCCGGCTTTACCATCCGCGCTCCTTGCGTTTACAATAATGCAGAGAGTATGGCGCAGCTGGTCAAAAGCGATAAGCTTATCAAACATCATAAGCTCAAAATCATTTATGTCACTCTGCTTGATTTTGAGTTTCGGCTCCGCATACTGTATCATTTCGTATGAAAAGTACCCGACAAGCCCGCCTGTAAATGTCGGAAGTCCCTCTATCTGCGGCGAGCGGTACTGCTCCAGTATGCTCTGCAGCGCGGCTTTCGGTTTGCCCTCCTGTATGCGCACCATTCCGTTTTCCTTTACCTTTGTAATGCCGTTTTTACACGATACAGTAAGCTTTGGATGATACCCCAGGAAAGAATATCTGCCCAGATTGCCGCCCTCCACGCTCTCCAGAAGAAAATACTGCTCGTCAAGCGCCGCAAGCTTTCTCAGCGTAAGTATCGGCGTAGTGTCATCCGCCAGAATTTCCATACATACTGGTACATATGTATAATCTTTTTCGTACTGTTTTACCTGCTCATATGTGGGCTTAATCATTGTCATACCTCTTTTCTGTTATATTTTTAGACGTTTGCGAAACTCTATTCGACAAAAAAAGCTTTTGTCCCAAATAATTAGGACAAAAGCTTATAAAAACCTCTGCGGTGCCACCTAAATTGATGTACAAAAAATACATCCGCTCTGCGCGTACCATCATACGCTTTCCATATTAACGAGTGGAAATCCCGTCGGGCATTACTAGAGCATAAGCTCGTTGCTCCCGCCTTCCCAAGTCCATTCCACGCATCCTTGACTGTCGCACTCACACCACCTGCAACTCTCTGAAAATCTCACAACACATGTACTATTCTCGGTCATCAGTTTTAAATATTTATTCTTTAAATATAATATTCCCTTTGTATGGCGATGTCAAGAAAATTTTTAAACTTTTTATCGTACTTTTTATTTAAACAAATTTCAGCAAGTCATCAACACTCTTTCTCTTGGGCGCATCTGGTGCCTCATCCGCGTAGCCCACAGCCACAAGCGCGGCTACCTTTTGTCCGTCGTCAACGCCAAGGATTTCAGCGACCTTGCTCTCGTCAAAAATACCAAGGATTACAGAGCCAATGCCCTTGTCATGCGCCGCAAGGCAAAAAGTCTGCGTGGCAAGTCCTGTATCAAAAACTTCCCAGCGGTCTTCCTTGCTGGTCGTATACGAACCGTCACGTTCAAATCCACTCCTGCCATGCACAAGAGTAACTACGACAAGCGCCGCCGCGCCGTTTATTATCCCTTTATTATGCTCAAATCCGAGTGTCGCCTCATCCGCGATTTTACTTTTTATCGCACTGTCCTCGACCACCACGTATCTAGTAACCTGCGTGTTTTTCCATGACGGCGCATATGCCGCCGCGCCGACTATCTCCTGCATAAGCTCATGCGGTATCTGCTGCGCTTTAAACTTTCTGATGCTTCTCCTTGTCTCGATGCATTTTAATGTCTCCATATAAATCCTCCATTTCCGATGAGAATATTGTGCCGCCGAATAAAATAGATGGCAGCGCCGGATTTTTAGTTGCTTTGTTGCTTATCAACATATTTCAAGTATAACTAATATTTGGAAAATTTGCACTAACTTTTTGAAAATTTCACGGCGAATTTCAAATTTTTCACCAATATCAAAAAGCCTGCCTTTCACTGATTATGGCTTTAAATCTGTCCAAATCCGCTTGTGTGGTGATTTTAAAGTTGTTTTCGTCGCCTGCAATCATTGCTATATCCATTCCTGCGAGAATTGCAGGTTCAGTTGAGCCGTTTATTTTCATTATATCATCCGGCATAAGCGCCATATTCGCCTGATAGTATTTTTTGAAATTAAACAGTTCGGGCGCCTGCCCTGCGAATATCTTTCCCCTGTCCAAAAGCTTCGATACCGTGTCACCGTCTTCGCTTAAATATACCGTATCTTTCATCGAAAGCACCGGCATAACGCCGTCATGTCCTTTTAAAGCCGCAAAACATCTCTCTGTCTGTTTTTGGGTAAGCAATGGGCGCGCGGCATCATGTATGAATACCGTATCGCCGTCATCAATCTTATCTGTATGCAACGCCTCATCCTTTTGTTTCATGATATCCTGCATTGCATTTAATATTGACATCTGGCGGCTTTTACCCGGAAAAGCAAATCCCTTAATTTTGTTTATTGGAATATTGTGGCTTTGCGCATCTGATATGATAACATCACGCCACTCCGTCTCCGCCACAATCTCTATCGCATCTATGTCGGCAGCATTTGCAAGCGCCTCAAGCGAATATGTTACCAGCATTTTGCCGCTGACTTGAATATATTGTTTGGGAATGGCGGACGACATCCGCGAGCCTATGCCGCCCGACAATAAAATCGCAGTATTCATTAAAATTTCAACTCCCGTATGTTCTGCAGAGTTTCGCCATACGGCCTGTCCTTGCCAAAAAGAAGTGTAGTGCCAAGGACAAATCCTTTCACACCTTTGGGCGCATACTCCAAAATACGCTGTGCGCTGCATGCGCCGTCCCAGTATAGTTCAAAATCCATGTCCTCCTTTATGGCAAGAAGTTTGGTAATTTTCTTACCTACATATGGAAGATACATCTGTCCCGCATTGCCGGGATTTACCGACATTACAAGGACTTTTTTCACTATGCGCAGCATTTCCATAACAGTTTCCACCGATGTACCCGGATTTATGGCTATGCCCGGTATCATGCCGGCATTTATGACTTTCTGCAGTGTGGTGGAGGGATGGTATTCCGCTTCAGGATGAATATATACTGTATCGCCCTTGCGAAGATTTTCAAGGAAAAGCGATATCGTATTGTTTGGGTGTTCTATCATCAAATGGACATCGAGAGGCTTGCTCGTAGCATTGGCTATGTAGCGCATGTCATTTAATGACATAGCATAGTTTGGCACGTAGCGCCCGTCCATTATATCTATGTGAAAAGAATCTATGCCGCCGTCTTCAAGGCACTTTACCTCTTTTTCCAAATTACCGTAATTAGCGCACATCATCGACGCTGTAAGTTCAAAGTTCATTGTGGAAATTCTCCTTTTAGGAATCGAACGGCTCCTGCCATGGAACCGTTTCAAATTTGATATAAGCTCAAAGTTTAATATAATAAGCTATGCGAACTAAAAGGCAGCGCCAGATTTTAGGCTCTGCCCTTGTTTACATTATAGTCCCCAGTCCTACTTGTGTCCAGTCATTTTTTTCGTTATATCCATATATAACCTCCAGAATTTAATTCCAAATATCCGCAAGGCAGCCGTATCTGCAAGTAATTAATCTTCTCCTTACACTAACTTCCATACGCCCAGACACTCTTTATCTGCCCCTCAATCTCATCATACCCCCATCTCCGCCTGCTCCTCGCCACACAATTCGGGTCATTCACCATAAATCCGTCCTCGTCATACCCGTAAATCACAATAAAATGCCCCGACGTCGTAAAATCTCCCTCGCCCATCGCACATATTATGACATATCCGCTGTCAAGCGCTCCCACAAACGACGTCCGTGAAAGGCTTAGTTTCATAACTCGCAGCTTATGAAACGGAACATTTTCCATCAACGCCCAAGCCGTCCCTGTTCCCTCGACATAAAATCCATTTTTCATTCCGTAGTCCGCCACCCGGTCGGGAGTGCATGCTGCATCTCCCGTCAGATAAAACAGCACCATCGAAAGACACGTAGGTCCGCACCCTGCAAGCCCTATGCAGCTTCCCCCATACGGCTTATATCCCCATCTTCTGTCCCACTGCAGAAACAACGGATACGCCTGCTCTTTCTCGCTGTCAGTAAGCCCTGAAAGCTCATCCGCCGGCGGTTCTTCGATATATTCACGATAATTAACGGCAAAATCCGCCATCTCAGGGTTGTTTGCCAATGCCATCAGCAAATCTTCAGGGTACTCCTCCTCGTTTTTCACTACCCAAGCGATATCGTCATTGTCACCGCCCAGCTCTTTAAGCCGCTCTACAGCCTCGGTCCTTGTGCGCTTTACAGGCTTTGCTACATCTATCGTCTTGACGCTCTGCGCATAAGTATATGCTGCCTGTCCGCCGCCTAAAATGTCAATCTCCAACAGCCGTTTCCTTTCAGCCTCATAAGCTGACTGCGCCGTTTCCAGCGCCGCCTTTATTTCTTCAATCTGTACGTTTGTATCCTTAATTTTAAATGCCATCAGCACAAAGCATACAGATACCAAAACAAAAAGCATACGTCTTATCCGTCTGCGCTTACGCATTTCATAAATATGCCGTTTTCTTTTCGCATTTCCTTTAACCTTTATTTTAGCTTTGCTTTTCGCTTTGCTTCTTGCTTTGCTGCCTGCAATGTTCCCATTACTTCTTTTTCCGTTGCGTACCCCTTGCGCCATATTTTCCTCCGCATGAGCATAATTATAAATGTGTTCAGTGAATAAAATCATTCTTACATATTTATATCTAAATTATCTCTAACGTGCGCGTACTGTCAACGTAAAGCTTTATTTTTGCGCATTTGGGTGCATATACAGACATACAAAAAGGCGCTAGGCTTATAATCAATCAAAGCCTCGCGCCTTTTACTATTTTCTTTATGATATTTTTTGTAATTTCGCGCTACTTCCCTGCACTCTCAAACGCCTGATTGATATCCTCTATCATGTCAATCACAGCCTGCCTTGACGCATCGGCAAAGTTCAGTGCGCCAAATTTCTCATACTTCTCATTCTGATATGCCGCAATTATTCCCCTTGACGAATTGATAATAGCCCCTAAACGGTTATCATCGAAGAAATGTATCAAGTCCTTGCCCTTGCCTCCCTGCGCGCCATATCCGGGCACAAGTATAAATGTCTTAGGCATAAGCTTACGAAGTATGCGCCCCTGCTCAGGGTAAGTGGCCCCCACCACAGCCCCCACGCTGCTATAGCCGTTTACACCAATAAGCTGTCCGCCCCATTCTGCCACTTTCTCACCGACTATCTCATAAAGCGGACGCTCCGTATCAGCGTCTTTCACCAAACGGTCCTGAAATTCGCCGCTGCTTGGATTAGAAGTCTTTACCAAAATAAAAATCCCCTTTTTCTCCTCCTTGCAGACATTTATAAACGGCTGTATGCCATCACTTCCAAGATACGGATTTACCGTCGCAAAATCTTCATCAAATCCCGCATATGTTTCATTTCCCACCTTAACTCTCCCAAGATGAGCCGCCGCATATGCCTCAGACGTAGAGCCGATATCCCCACGCTTCACGTCCCCAATCACTACCAAGCCCTTTTCCTTACAGTAATCAACCGTCTTCTTAAAGGCCATCAATCCCGCAATTCCAAACTGCTCATACATGGCAATTTGAGGCTTCACAGCCGGTATCAAATCATATGTCTTGTCAATAATTTCCTTATTGTAAAGCCATACCGCCTCTGCCGCGCCATCAAGCGTCTCGCCTTTCGCCTCAAAAGCAAGCTTCAATATATGCTCAGGCACAAACTTCATCATAGGGTCAAGCCCCACCACAATAGGCGCTCCCGTCTTTTTAATCTTATCAATCAGTTTGTCAATCATCACATATCCCCCTCAGCCTTCGCCTCAATCTTTATAAACACAGCAGACGCATAATAGCGTTTTCTTTCACACTATGCCGTTACGGTTTTCATAAAATCCGCATACTTTTTAATATTTGAAACGTTCACATACTTCTGCCGTGACTGCCCTGCCTCGATGACAAGCGTAGGCGCCTGCATTACACCATACTTTATGGCAAGCTCGGAATTTTCCTCAGCGTCAATCACAGTATAATCAATATTTTTGAGATACTCTTTTGCAAGCTTGCAGTTCGGACATGTCTTCGTAGTGAACAAAAAGGTCCTTGCCCCCGTGCGCGCGCTGACACGCCTGTCCTCCGCCGCCTTTTTCTCGACAGTTTTTACGTTAAGCTTTTCATGCGCGGCATAAACCATATTTCCCATCTTATACTCTGTCCTGTTCGCGTATTCCTGAAGTTTGCCGTCATTCCAGTTCTGTACAGGTCTGTAGTAACCTGTAATACGACTGTATACTTCTGTCGTACTGCCGCACTTAGGACACACTTTCTGCTCACCGCTAAGATATCCATGCTCCTTGCATATAGAATATGTCGGCGACATCGTATAATACGGTAGCTTGTAATTCTCTGCAATCGTCCTTACAAGCTTTGCCGCGGCTTTCCAGTCAGGCAGCTTTTCGCCAAGGAACGCATGAAAAACAGTTCCCGAAGTATAAAGCGTCTGCAGCTCGTCCTGCACATCAAGAGCATCAAAAATATCCGTAGTATAGTTCACAGGCAAATGCGATGAGTTTGTATAATACGGCGTATCGCCCTCATTTCCTGCTGTTATTATATCAGGCCACTTCTGCTTATCGTGCTTTGCAAGCCTGTAAGTCGTACTTTCCGCGGGCGTAGCCTCAAGATTATAAAGGTCTCCGTAAAGCTCCTGATAATCAGACAGCCTTTCACGCATATGGTTTAAGACCGCCTTTGTAAAATCCTGCGTTTCCTTATGCGACAAATCCTTTCTAAGCCAAGACGCGTTAAGCCCCGCCTCATTCATACCGATAAGCCCTATCGTTGAAAAATGATTGTCAAAGCTGCCAAGATAACGCTTGGTATACGGGTACAGTCCCTCGTCCAAAAGCTTCGATATGACGTTTCGCTTTATCTTAAGCGAACGCGCGCTTATATCCATAAGCTTGTCAAGACGCCTGTAAAAGTCCGCCTCGTCTTTTGCCAGATACGCGATGCGCGGCATATTTATCGTGACTACACCGACACTTCCCGTACTTTCGCCCGAGCCAAAAAAACCACCTGTTTTTTTACGGAGTTCCCTCAAATCAAGTCTTAAACGGCAGCACATGCTGCGCACGTCAGAGGGCTCCATGTCAGAATTGATATAATTTGAAAAATACGGCGTGCCATACTTAGCCGTCATTTCAAATAACAGCCGGTTGTTTTCCGTGTCCGACCAATCGAAATCACGTGTTATTGAATATGTAGGGATAGGATACTGGAAACCTCTGCCGTTTGAGTCGCCCTCAATCATAGTCTCGATAAACGCCTTGTTTATCATATCCATCTCAGCCTTGCAATCCTTATAGCAGAAATCCATCTCCTCACCGCCCACAATCGCGGGCAGCTCCGCCAAGTCATTCGGCACTGTCCAGTCAAGCGTAATATTGCTAAACGGCGCCTGCGTCCCCCAGCGGCTCGGCGTATTCACGCCATATATAAACGCCTCAATGCACTTTTTCACTTCATTATAAGAAAGTCCGTCAACCTTTACAAACGGAGCAAGGTACGTGTCAAAAGAAGAAAACGCCTGCGCGCCCGCCCACTCATTCTGCATTATACCGAGGAAATTGACCATCTGGTTACAGAGCACTGACAAATGCTTTGCGGGAGCAGATGTTATTTTACCCGTGATACCGCCAAGTCCCTCTTTTATAAGCTGCTTAAGAGACCAGCCGGCACAGTACCCGGTAAGCATAGATAAATCATGAATATGTATGTCTGCGTTCCTATGGGCATTGGCTATCTCCTCATCATATATTTCTGAAAGCCAATAATTTGCCGTAACCGCGCCTGAATTTGACAAAATCAGACCGCCCACGGAATAAGTGACAGTAGAGTTTTCCTTTACTCTCCAATCCTCAACCTTGACATAGCTGTTTACCACTTCTTTGTAGTCAAGTATCGTGGATTTCATATTTCGCATTTTTTCGCGCTGCTTCCTGTAGAGGATAAACGCCTTGGCTGCGGCAGTGTATCCCGCCTCCTCAAGCACTTTCTCGACACTGTCCTGAATGTCCTCCACATGGACTGCCTCGTCCTTGATTTTGCCCTGAAAATCTGCCGTAACCCTCAGCGAGAGCAAATCAATCACATCACTGTTATACTGTACCTGCGTGGCGTCAAATGCTTTTATAATGGCGCCTCCCACCTTGTCAAGCTTAAACTCGGCATAGCTGCCATCTCTTTTGATAACCCCGAACATCTAACCATACTCCTTCCTTATCTGCAGAGCTTATACCCTGATGTAAAATATTGTCAATGACGTAAACTCTATTTTAAATAATAGCAGATAAGAAACAGTAAGTCAATCGAACACTACTAAATATCATATGTTCTTTATTAATTAAATACAACATCTTGTGTTTATGCGGTTTGCCGAGGCTTTTATCCGACACCTATGCGACAGCACTGCTATCTCGTACTCAAAAAATCAGCCTCGCGCTTTGCATTGGCGTCATCCGGATATGCGGAAATGTAATCGTTTATCATAGTTTTCGCACTCGCGAAATTTCCGAGCTTTTCATTCGCGACAATTAAATTATATTTAAGCTCCTGAAGATAACCAGTGTTACCTAATGCCACTCCCGCCTCAAACGCCTCAAGCGCTTCGCTGTATTTCTCCTGTTTCATCAGGCAAATCCCAAGGCTGTTGTATATAGCCGCGTCAGGCGCATTCGCGTCAAGATAAGTCTGATATACCACAGCAGCATAATTCATATCTCCAAGCTTTTCGTATGTTTTTCCCAGCACCAGCGAAGTCTCCGCACTGTCACCGTTTACTGCCGAATCCAAATAAATACGCGCGTTATCATAATCCTCAAGGTAGTAATATATCATGCCTTTCTCGCTGTCTTTCAGACTTTTGTCCTTGTTTTCCATAAGCTCGCTCAAATACACCTTGCCCTCATCAGTATATCCCGCCGCCTGCATCTCCGCATATGCATCAATCACGAGTTCAAGGTTGTCAGGTTCAAGTGAAAACGCTTTCTCAAAATCGGCTATCGCAGCCTCATATTTATTTTCCTTTAAAAAAACACATGCTCTTAAATAATACGCATCCACAGCTTTCTTTTTTAGTCCGATTATAGCCGTATATATTTCCTCCGCCGCGTCGTACTCACCAAGCTTCACATGCGCCGCCGCAAGATAATAATTGGTATCGTACTCAAGCGCGGTAAGCCCGCCTCCGGCATATGTGAGAGATTTAAGAAACGCCTCCTTAGCGCCCTCATAATCGCCAAGCCCCATATACGCAAGCCCCTCGCCCCTGTACAAAAGCTGACTGTCCTCATTATATACAATCGCAGCCTCAAAGCTTTCAAGAGCCGCCTGATAATCATACTCCTCCAAAAGCTCCATGCCCTTTGAAATATTAGTGTTTTCCGCCTTTTTGCCGCAGCCCGAAAGCACGACCGCTGCCAAAAACACCACTGCGAATACTGAAACACCCGTTATTTTTTTATGCCACATAATACAACCTCATCTACTCAATCCCGTTCTAAGCACCTGTCGGACGCCGCCTCTGCATTTTTAATCGCGTCCAAACAAATCACGCGTATAAACCTTGTCCTCCACGTCTTTCAAATCCTCGGAAATCCTGTTTGCAATAATCACATCACACTCAGCCTTAAAGCTCTCCAAATCCTTTGTAACCCTTGAATTAAAGAAACTCTCCTCCCTCATCGTCGGCTCATACACAACCACCTCAACACCCTTAGCCTTGATACGCTTCATGATGCCCTGAATTGCAGAATGTCTGAAATTATCAGAATTTGTTTTCATTGTGAGCCTGTAAATCCCGACCTTATTAGGTTTCCTGTCAAGAATCATCTTAGCTATGTGGTCCTTGCGCGTAGTATTCGCCTCCACAATCGCAGAAATCAGATTGTTCGGCACATCGGCAAAATTCGCCCTAAGCTGTTTCGTATCTTTCGGCAGACAATACCCGCCATACCCAAACGACGGATTATTGTAATGCTTGCCAATCCTCGGGTCAAGACACACACCCTCAATAATCTGCTTTGTGTCAAGTCCCCTCACCTCGGCATACGTGTCAAGCTCATTGAAATACGCCACACGCAGCGCCAAATAAGTATTCGCAAAAAGCTTAATCGCCTCCGCCTCCGTCGAACCCGTAAACAATACATCAATATCTTCCTTTAAAGCTCCCTGCCTTAAAAGCCCCGCAAAAACCTCCGCGCGCTCCGACTGCTCCCCCACAATAATTCTCGATGGATACAAATTGTCATACAACGCCCTGCCCTCACGCAAAAACTCAGGCGAAAACATAATGTTAGGCGTATCATACCTTTCCTTTATCCTCTTAGTATATCCCACAGGCACAGTAGATTTTATAACCATCACAGCATCAGGATTCACCCTCAAAACCAACTCCACCACCTGCTCAATCGAACTCGTGTCAAAATAGTTCATATCAGGGTCATAATTAGTCGGCGTCGCTATGATTATAAACTCAGCCCCCCTATATGCCTCCTCACCATTTGTCGTCGCCCTTAAATTAAGCGGCTTCGCACTCAAATACTCCTCCAGCTCCCTGTCAATAATCGGCGACTTCCTGTTGTTAATCATATCCACCTTTTCCTGAAAAATATCAACCGCCGTCACCTCATTGTTCTGCGCCAGCAAAACAGCATTCGACAAACCCACATAACCAATCCCCGCCACAGCAATCCTCATATCATCAATACCTCCATATTTTTATCACATCACACCATCATATCCCACATCAAATTAAGTTTACCACAACACCACTTTACTTGTCCACACCCAAACACCAACCCCCCCCCAATAATCACATATTATAAGTCATTGCGACCCCCCAAGCCCGAGCAAGGTCATACACCCCATGAAGACCCTTGGGAAACGTCGGCACTTAGCGAAATAAGCTGCAAAAGCGTAGCTCCTTTTGCAGCGCCCATTGAGCTTAGTGTCCGCTACGTTTCCCGCAGAGTGCAAACGCGTCTGAATGGGGTGTATGACCTTGCTCGGGCGCCCTCCTGCCACAACCCCAAATAAAAAACACCGAAAATCCAACAAAAAATCAGACCTCCGGCATCTTATCCTATTTTTATTTTCTTAAATCCACAGCTTTCGTAGACTCCCTCTCCAACAACTCCGCCTCATACACAATATGCTGATGCTGCCTCTTTCCCGAAATAATATCAAACAACAACCTAGCCGTCTCCCTAGCCATTCTCTCAATCGGCTGCCTCACAGTCGTAAGACTAGGCACAATATAATTCGCCAGCTCTATCCCATCATACCCCGACACAGACACATCGCCCGGGACATTCAACCCCGCCTCATGCAACGCCCTCTCCGCACCTATCGCCAACGTATCCGCCACAGCATACAACGCCGTAAACTCCTCTCCGCCCGCAAGCAGCTTCTTTGCCGCCAAATACCCACTCTCCATTGAAAACGGAATCATCTTCTGACTGACATGACACACAAGCCCAGGATTCACCTCAATGCCATTCTCCCGCAGCGCATCATAATACCCCTCCAGGCGCAGCCTGCCAATACTCTGCACTTCCTCCGCCTCAGCCACAAGAATCGCTATCCTCCTATGCCCCAAACCAATAAGATAGTCGACCATTCTTTTGCTCTCCCTGCGGTCGTCCACGCCTATATTTGAATAAAGACTTTTGCTTATATTTTCAGGAATCGCACCCGCCGTGCTAAAGACAAACGGCACACTCAGCTTTTTAAGCTTTTCCTCAGAGCGCGCAAACATGCCCCCAAGAAATATTATGCCCCTCAAACGCTTCTCCTTTACAAGCCGCTGGGCTATATCCACCTCGTCTTCGTCAGCCTCTATATAGGAAAGCTCCATCGAATAATGCTTCTTTTTGCATTCGCCCTCGATAATCTCTATCATATTTGCGAAGAATAGATTGGACATTCCCTTTACCAGCACTGCAATCGCCTTGGCGTCAGAACGCTTGAGGTTCCTTGCGCTGTTGTTTGGCACATAGCCGTATTCCTCTATAGTCTGCAGGATTTTTTCCTTTGTTTCAGGATTTATATCAGGGTGATTGTTAATCGCCCTCGACACTGTACTCACTCCCACTCCGCAAAGCCTTGCTATATCCTTTATTGTAGGTTCAAACACGGCAATACTCCTTTTATTTAGCCTTTTTTGCTCTTTCTTTCTTTTGACGCGGCGCCCTGCCGTAAAGCTGCGCAAGCTCAAGCATCTCACCTTTTAGCTCATCGGTAAACGCCTCTTTCTCCACGCGCCACTCCCAGTTGCCGCCAAGCGTTGACGGAGTGTTAATCCGCGCATTACTGCCAAGCCCGAGATAATCCTGCAAAGGTATGATTGCCGTATCCGCCACGCTTGCAAGCGCCGCACGGATAAGCTCTTTGCAAATCTCGGAGTTTCTCTTTACGCCAAGGAATTTTTTCGTAAACGCCAAGTCTTTCCTGCTAATCGCCGAAATCCATCCCTCTACTGTATCATTGTCATGCGTACCCGTGTAAACCACGCAGTTTTTCGGGTAATTATACGGAAGATAATCGTTCTCCTCCCTCGAATCAAACGCAAACTGCAAAATCTTCATTCCCGGATACCCCGTCTTTTTGACAAGCTTTAACACGCTCGGCGTAAGAAAGCCCAAATCCTCCGCAATAACCGCCTGATTACCAAGCGCCTTTTTCATAGCCTCGAAAAGCTTATAGCCAGGTCCCTTTTTCCACTCGCCGTTCTCCGCCGTGTCGTCGCCGTAAGGCACTGACCAATATTCGTCAAAGCCCCTGAAATGGTCGATGCGCACCACATCATATATCTTAAAGCAATACGCAAGGCGCCTTAGCCACCACGCAAATCCCGTCTCCTTGTGATAATCCCACCGATAAAGCGGATTGCCCCAAAGCTGCCCAGTAGCTGAAAAAGAATCGGGAGGACATCCCGCCACGGCTACAGGCACATTTTCCTCATCAAGCTGGAAAAGCTCAGGGTTAGCCCAAGTGTCAGCGCTGTCAAACGCCACATATATCGGAATATCACCTATTATACTTATGCCCTTTTTATTTGCATATGCCTTCAACTCACCCCACTGCTTTGCGAAAAGATACTGCTGAAATCCATAAAATGATATTTCGCCGGAAAGCTTTTTCCCATACTCCGCCATAGCGTCAGGCTTGCGCAGCCTTATATCCTCGTCCCACTCTATCCATGAAACACCGCCGAGTGAATCCTTGATTGCCATATACATAGCATAATCCCTAATCCACTCCTTGTTCTCCTCCACAAATTCCAAATAGTCGGGATTTGTCTTTATATTCGCCCTCTCGTATGCCTTTCTTAAGAGTTTAAAGCGCGTATTGTAAATTTTTTCATAATTTACCTTGTCAGGCTCGTCGCCGTAGTCGACCTCCTCACATTCCTCCTGCGTAAGAAGTCCCTCGTCAATGAGCGCGTCAAGGCTGATATAATAAGGACTGCCCGCAAATGTCGAAAATGACTGATATGGCGAATCTCCATAGCCCGTAGGTCCAAGCGGCAAAATCTGCCACAGCGACTGTCCCGCATCCGCAAGAAAATCAACAAAATCATATGCCTCTTTTGAAAAACCGCCGATTCCAAATCTTGACGGCAGGCTCGATATCGGCATCAAAACACCACATTTTCTCATAAATATCCCCATTTCTGCGCTGCCCTTTACACAAAATCATACATAGACCACAGCTTGTGCCGACAGCGCAGGCACAAAGCTTTGCGTGAAAATCAGATTTTCTTATACATATTTTAATGCATATTTTTAGCAAATCTGGTAACGTTTTCGGAAACGTTACCATTATTATTATGTTACCATTATGCCAATATAATTACAATAGATAATGGTATTGGAAAAATACTGAATTTTTTTATAATATTTGCACAACGTTTTGTCTTATGACTACAATATCAAGCAATTGCAAAATGTTGTCTAATAAGTCCCGTTTTTGCAATTTAGAGTTATTTTCATCGGTATTCTTTTTCACACACAAAACGGCGGCAGAAACCCTCTCCGCCGCCGTTGCACGAAAATATTATATATTTTAGTTAAGCTTCCAGATATCCCTGTTGTACTCTGCGATTGTCCTGTCTGATGAGAAGAAGCCTGCCTTTGCGATGTTTACAAGCATCATGCGTTTCCATTTCTCCTCATTCTTGTAGTCCTCAAACATACGGTCCTTTGTCGCGATGTAGTCCTCAAGGTCAAGCAGTGTCATGAACCAGTCTTTATTGATAAGCTCCTTTTGGAGTCTTATAAGGCGCTCCTTATTTCCTGCAAGCAGTGCAGGTTTGCTTGTTATAAAGTCAACCGCCTCTCTTATAACCTTGCTGCCTTTATAGTAGTCCTTTGCCACATAATCAGCCTTAGCGTAATGCTCGATAACCTGCTCTGACTTCTCGCCGAAGATGTAGATGTTGTCGTCACCTACAAGCTCATGAATTTCCACATTCGCACCATCACTCGTGCCGAGCGTAACAGCGCCGTTTAGCATAAATTTCATGTTGCCCGTACCGCTTGCCTCCTTTGACGCGAGTGAAATCTGCTCCGAAATGTCGCAGGCAGGAATAAGCTTTTCGGCATAGCTTACGTTGTAATTTTCAACCATTACGACTTTCATGTAATCCTTTACATCCGGGTCATTGTTTACTATCTCCTCAAGCACGAGCAGTAAGTGAATGATGTCCTGAGCTATCGTGTATGCAGGGGCAGCCTTTGCGCCGAAGATAAACGTAATCGGTGTAGATGGCTTTTTGCCGCCCTTGATTTCAAGGTACTTGTGTATGATATAGAGCGCGTTCATCTGCTGACGCTTGTACTCATGAAGTCTCTTAATCTGAATGTCAAAGATTGAATCAGGATTAATCTCCTGTCCCTCGTTTTCCTTGATGTACTTGGCAAGCTCAGCTTTCTTTTCTTTCTTGATTGCCTTTATTTTAGACAAAAGCGCCTCGTCGTCAATGTGCTGCATAAGCTTTTCAAGCTCCGCCGCATCTTTCTTGTATCCATCACCTATTGTATTTGAAATGCAAACCGCAAGCTCTCTGTTGCACGAAAGCAGCCATCTTCTGAAAGTGATACCGTTCGTCTTGTTGTTGAATTTTTCAGGATAAAGCTTGTAAAAGTGATTGAGCTCGCTGTTCTTCAAAATCTCCGTGTGGATAGCTGCCACACCGTTTACTGAAAAGCCATAGTGGATATCTATGTGCGCCATATGCACTCTTTCATTCTTGTCTATAATCTGCACTGCCTCCTCAGAATGCTTAACCGCCACGCGCCTGTCAAGCTCCTTGATAATAGGCATAAGCTGCGGCACAACTTTCTCGAGATACTCGACAGGCCATTTCTCAAGCGCCTCTGCAAGTATCGTGTGGTTTGTGTACGCACATGTCTTGCTCACGACATCAATGGCCTCATCCATGCTAAAGCCCTCCTGCTCCGTAAGGATACGGATAAGCTCAGGTATAACCATTGTCGGGTGCGTGTCGTTAATCTGAATGACGACGTGCTCATTGAGCTTGTGGAGGTCATAGCCGTTGTCTTTCATCTCCTTTAAAATAAGCTGCGCGCCGTTGCATACCATAAAATACTGCTGGTAAATAC
Source organism: uncultured Lachnospiraceae bacterium (assembly GCA_947623805.1). Classification (GTDB taxonomy): domain Bacteria; phylum Bacillota; class Clostridia; order Lachnospirales; family Lachnospiraceae; genus COE1. The sequence goes on from CANQHZ010000048.1 coordinate 27,920, forward strand.
GGAGCTGCTGTCCTGCCTCGTCTGAATCGTCGGGATAGAGAAAAAGTGTGAGATTTTTTTCAATGTTTTCCTTATTAAAGTCTATGCCATCTTTTACTATACTCTCGTCAACCGTTTCTATGTCAAACAAATGGAGCTTGTTTACGCCCTGCTCATAGCCTACTACGTCAATGTCATACAGCCTTGACATAACCTTTCTATTGCCAAAGTATACAGGGAATGAAATATCTGTTTTTGTAAGCCACGACTGCTCCTCAATCCAGTCATTTTTCTCAGCCGTCTGCTGTCTGTCCTTAAATACCTGCTTGAAAAGTCCAAAATGGTAGTTAAGACCTATGCCGTCACCCGCAAGTCCAAGGCTTGCAATAGAATCAAGGAAACACGCCGCCAGTCTGCCAAGCCCGCCGTTGCCAAGCGAGGGCTCCGGCTCTATCTCCTCGATAACGCTAAGCGACTTGCCCTCCTCCTTCAAAGCCTGCTCCAGCTCGTCATATATGCCAAGATTTATCAGGTTGTTTGACAAGAGCTTGCCGATAAGAAACTCCGCTGAAATGTA
>CANQHZ010000049.1 GCA_947623805.1 uncultured Lachnospiraceae bacterium
CCGACACCATGCCGGTCTTGCCGTGGAGCACATACGACACCGCCGCAGTACTGAGTCCCAGTTCCGAAGCAATATCCGAAAGTCGCACTTTTTCTTCCATATCACACCTCTTTTCCATTTTCCGTCAAACGGGAATTTGTTTATATATCTTTCCCGAAACAAATAATCCGATTTGGGTATCTGGAGCATTTGTGAATGTTTCCTTATGGCTCACACGCTTTCAGTGCAGGTCCTTTTTATTTTGCTGCATTTTTTTCCTTTCACGCGCCGCCTGTTTTTTCGCATCTTCAGCGCGCTTTCTGTCTCTTGCGGCAACCTCGTCCTTGTTGACTATTTTTAGTATTTCCGGGCTGCTTATCCTCACATAGTTTGCGTAAGGCATGTATTTTGTATGGCACTTATTACATTCAAAGCAGTTAAACTCCTCGCCGTTTTCCAGCTTCACCTTCAAGATAAGCCCATACTTTACAGCACCATCACAGGCACCCACGACACATTTGTTGATACGCTTGTCATAAACGTAAAATGTGTCCTCCCCCCTTAAAAGTACCTTCCTGACGGGAACTGTTTTATCCATCGTTTCTTCACCCTTCAACTATTCTGGTTTTAATAGTTATCCCCTTTCTTTATTTTGTAGCCATAAGCTTAATCATAGCCTCGTTCAGTCCCTTGACCGTAAGCTTATACATCGGAAACATTTCCTTTATGGCGGTTTCCGCCTCCCGCCACGGGGCGCGTCCAGGCGCCATCTTGGGATTCAGCCAGACCACCCTTTTATAGTGCCTCTTTACAAGCTGCAGCCACTGATAACCCGAAAGCCCTCCGTTTGGTCCCCTGTAATTGCCCGTGTCCGAATAAAGCTCCTCAGGCGCCATAGCCGCATCACCCACAATCAAGACCTTGTAATCGCTGTCCGCATTCCTGAAAAGCCATTCCGTATCTATCCAATCGCCATTGTCGCACTCAGGCGTCTTGTAAAGTTTAGAGTAAATACAGTTGTGGAAATAATAGACCTTTACATCCTTGTAATGGTTTGACTTGTTTACCGCCTGAAACAAATCATTCAAAAGCTTTGAATACGGTATCATAGTGCCGCCCGAATCCATCAAAAGCAAAAGCTTTACCGCATTTTTCCTCGGCTTCATCATCTCTATCTGCAGATACCCGCCATTGTTGCAGGTCTTGTCTATCGTCCCGTCAATGTCAAGCTCAGTCTTTGGAATATCAAGCTTGGTGGAAAACTGCCTAAGCCTCCTGAACGCCAATTGAAACTGCCTGTTGTCAATCACCTTGTCGTCGCGGAAATCGCGGTATTTCCTCGCGCCCACTACGGCAAACGCCGACTGATACCCAGTAGAGCCGCCCACCCTCACGCCGCCAACATTGCCGCCCGTATTGCCAAACTGCGTCTTGCCCATCGTGCCAATCCAAAAGCTCCCGCCGTTGTGCTCCGAATCCTGGTCCTTCAAACGCTCCTTAAATTTCTCCTCGACATCATCCTTGTCCACATGGATTTCCTCTATCTGATTAAGCCAGTGCTTTTCCTCCTCGTGAAGAAGCTTGCTCATCTCAGGCTTGTCAAGCCACGCCAGCATATTTTTGCCCACTTCAGTCTCATTCTTCACTCCTTTAAAGCACTCCTCAAAAGCCATGTCAAACTTGTCATACTCCGTCTCGCTCTTTACCAGTATCATACGCGCAACATAATAAAACTGCGTCAGCGAACTCTCACAAAGCCCCTGATTTAGCGCATCCTGCAAGTCAAGCCACTCCCCCAGCGTAATATTAAGCCCCTTTTCCTTGCACTTATAGAAAAAATTAGAAAACATCACACCCCTCCTTCCACAAAAAATAAATGCTTAGTCACTTACAAAACAGCTACGGCAGCTGCTGCCTCACAGTCTCCAAATCCTCATCCTTCTTAACCACAACCCCCACAAACGGCAGCTGCTCCCTCAGCTTATCCGCAGGAATCCCCCCAATCTGCAACGCATTAATCCAGTCAATAAGCTCCGACGTACTAGGCTTCTTGCGTATATCCCGAATCGACCGTATATCATAGAAAATCTTCATCGCATTTTTCATCAGATTTTCCTCCACATCAGGATAATGCGTCCTTATTATCTCCTCCATAAGCTCCTGATTAGGAAAATCAATATAGTGAAAAATGCATCTCCTAAGAAACGCATCAGGCAGCTCCTTCTCCGCATTTGACGTAATAATCACTATCGGTCTATGCTTCGCCTTAACCGTCCGCTTAGTCTCATGAATATAAAACTCCATCTGGTCAAGCTCCCACAAAAGGTCATTCGGAAACTCCAAATCCGCCTTGTCAATCTCATCGATAAGCAGCACCACCTGCTCATCACTCTCAAACGCCTCGCCAAGCTTACCCAACTTGATATAATGCGCTATATCGTCAACACCCTCCTCGCCGAACTGCCCATCATACAAACGCTGTATAGTGTCATACATATACAGTCCGTCCTGCGCCTTAGTCGTCGATTTAATGTTCCAAATAATAAGCTTTTTGCCAAGCGAATTTGCCACAGCCTGCGCAAGCATCGTCTTGCCCGTACCAGGCTCGCCCTTGATCAAGAGCGGCTTCTTCAACGCGATCGCCACATTCACGCTTGAAAGCAGCTCCTTACTCGCCACATAATCCTGCGTACTGTTAAAAGTTGCCTCTGCCATTTTTATTACCTCCATTGTCCCAATTTGATTTATCGGAAATCTCAATCTTCTTATCCCTAATCATCAAGTCGCGTACCGCCGCCGCCGCCGATTTTTTATTGAAAAGTATCTCATTTACCTGCTCAATAATAGGCAGCTCGACATTATACTTCTGCGCAAGCCTAAGCGCCGCCTTAGCCGAATATACGCCCTCTACCACCATTTTTACCTCAGCCATAGCCTCGTCCATCGTCTTGCCCTGCCCTATAAGTATGCCCGCCCTGCGGTTACGCGAATGCATGCTCGCGCACGTAACTATCAAATCGCCTATCCCCGATAAGCCAAAAAATGTCTCGGATTTTCCGCCCATAGCCGTGCCAAGCCTTGAAATCTCCGCTATGCCGCGCGTGATAAGCGCCGCCTTTGTGTTGTCGCCGTAGCCCAGTCCGTCGGCTATCCCCGCCGCCAGCGCCACGACGTTTTTAAGCGCCGCGCCAAGCTCTATGCCGAGCACGTCAGGGCTTGTATAAACCCTGAACACATCACTCATAAAAATATTCTGTATATGCTCCGCCGTTTCCTTGCTGCGCGCGCCAACCACTATAGTCGTAGGAATCCCCCTTCCGACCTCCTCCGCATGCGACGGACCTGACAAAACCGCGACGTCAGCCTGCGGGATTTCCTCCTCTATAACCTGGGAAAGCGTCATAAGCGTGCTCTCCTCGATGCCTTTCGCCACATTTACGATTATCTGTCCGTCCGCAACATATTGAGCCATACTATGCGCCGTAGAGCGCGTAAAAGGCGACGGCACTGCAAGCACAAGCAAATCCATGCCCGCCACTGCCTCATTTATGTCTGTCGTAAATACAATGTCATCCGCAAGCTTGACGTTCGGCAGCTTATCCTTGTGCTCATGCTCACGCTTAAGCATTTCTATCTCGCTTTCTATAGCCGACCACACTGTAAGAGTGTGCCCATTATTATGAAGCAGCACGGACAAGGCAATTCCCCAACTGCCCGCGCCTATAATTCCTATACTTGCCATTCAAAACCTCCTTTAACTAATTATCACTCTCAGGCATTTGCAAAATCCCCTCAATAACACAGGACACATTTCGCAACCGCCTTATTTATCACTGTTTTTCTTTGTAATATATGTCTTTCTCTCCTGCTTATGTATAAGTCTGCTGATATTCGCGCGATGCTCCCAAAACGCAAGCGCCGCGATAAGCACAGTCACCACGTAAAGCTCATTTAGAGCCGCCTGCTCCATGCCAAACACGCCCGTCTGCCCCAAGACCACTACCTCTATAATCAGCATAACCTCCGTGCAAAGCGACCCCAGCGACACATAATGCGTAAGGAAAAACGTGCCAAAAAACGTAATTATCTGCGGAATAATCATATACGGGTGGAAAAATATGATAAGCCCCGCCGTACACGCTATGCCCTTTCCGCCCTTAAACCCGAGGTAAAACGGGAAATTGTGTCCCAGTATCGCGCCCGCGCCCGTGTAAATCACAAGCAGATATTTGATGTCCGCGTACTGAGCGCCGAATATAATCCTGACAAGCGTAATCGCAAGCCCCGTCTTTATAATATCACAAAACAGCACTATCGCGCCCGCCTTTTTTCCAAGAACCCTCAAAGAATTTGTCGTGCCCGCGTTGCCGCTGCCGTACTTCCTTATGTCTATGCCGTGGAGCTTTCCATATATATATGATGTCTGAAAGCACCCAAACGCATAGCCTATTATAATACATATTATGCGTATCATTTTAATCCTCCTTGCTGCCTTTGCCGCCTATTTATCACCCTTGCCGGATTTGCGTTCTCTTACAACAATTTTAATTGACGTTCCCTTAAAGCCAAACGCCTCCCGCAGTTTATTTTCCATATATCTCATATACGAAAAATGCGCAAGTTCCTTGTCATTTACAAAAAATACAAACGTAGGAGGCTTCACTCCTGCCTGAGTGGCATAATAGATTTTCAGGCGTTTTCCCTTGTCAGAGGGAGGCTGTTGCAACGCCGCCGCCTCGCTCACTATCTCGTTTACCACGCCCGTAGAAATACGCAGCGTCTGGTTTTGTATGACCATATCTATCATGTCAAAAATTTTGTTCATGCGCTGTCCCGTCACGGCGGAGATAAATATTATTTCCGCATAAGTCATAAATGAGAGGATATTCCTTATCTTTTCCGTATAGCTGTAGACTGTCTTGCCATCTTTTTCTATCGCATCCCACTTGTTTACGGCTATGATAATGCCTTTGCCCCTGTCGTGGGCAATGCCCGCTATCTTGGCGTCCTGTTCAGTGACGCCCTCCACTGCGTCGATTACCAGCACCACCACGTCCGCGCGCTCCACAGCGCTGACCGTCCTGATAATCATATACTTTTCAAGTTCCTCTTTAATCTTGTTCTTGCGCCTAAGTCCTGCCGTGTCGATAAATACATATTCTTTTCCGTCATGCACCACTTCCGTATCTACGGCGTCTCTTGTCGTGCCCGCTATATCCGATACGATTAAGCGATTTTCTCCGATAAGCTTATTTATTATGGAGGATTTGCCTACATTCGGTTTTCCCACGATTGCCACTCTGGGACGGTCGTCGTCCTCCTGCTCGTCCTCCTTGTCCTCAAAATGGCTGACTACCTCGTCAAGCATCTCGCCAAATCCCATTCTGTTCGCGGCTGATATCGCAAACGGCTCGCCTATACCTAGATTATAAAATTCATATACATCAGCCTCATATTTTTCAAAGCTGTCCACCTTGTTTACCACAAGCACTATCGGCTTATGGCTGCGCCTAAGCATATCCGCTACCTTTGCATCGGCGTCAGTAAGCCCCTGCTTTACGTCTACAATGAATATGATTACATCAGCCGTGGCAATGGCAATTTCTGCCTGCTCGCGCATCTGCGAAAGAATAATATCCTTGCTGTCAGGCTCGATACCGCCTGTATCAATCAGCGTAAAATTGTGGTTAAGCCAGCTTATATCGGCATATATCCTGTCCCTCGTAATGCCTGGCGTGTCCTCCACTATTGATATCCTGCTGCCCGCAAGCGCGTTAAACAGCGTGGACTTACCTACATTCGGGCGCCCTACGACTGCCACTATAGGTTTTTTATTGTTTTTGCTCATCATTTTCCTCATTTCTGTTTTTATCTGTATTAATAATGCTAAAATCCCTGCCTTTGATACAGCGTTTCGCACAATTATTTCGTGATTTTATAATCAAGCCATTATGATTATTCCGTCAATATCGCCTCGATTAAATCCCGCCCGCTTGATTTTACAATATCTACGCGAACTTGTAAAGCCTTTTCGAGCTCATTGACCGTCATATCGTCAAGAAAAACCTCCTCGCCGCTCCGCAAAACATTCTGCGGCAGCAGTAACCGCCCACCTAAAGGCTTGTCCTTGAGCTGCGCAAGTATGTCCTGCCCCGTGAGCAGCCCCGACACAGTAATCTGCTCACCGAAAAAAATATTTTTTATCGGGTAAATATTGATTTTTACCTGCGGAAAACGCGCCGTAAGCTTCTGCGTAAGCTCTTTTATAAAGCTGTATGCAAGCATTCCCGTCGCTATCGAAAGCTCGTCAGGCTTTAGCAAAATTTTTTCCGCATCAAGCTCGTCTAAAGCCTCATTGAACTCATCTATCAAAAGCCTGAGCATGCCTACGCCGTTTTCAAGCTGCAGATAGCCGTCATACCGCTCCTCCTCGGGCAGCTCCTCCTCCGCCAAAATATACCACTCATCGCTTGCATGGACAAAATGCGTCCCATGTTCTGCAAACAGCTTACTCTGCCATTTATGGATTACCGAAAGCACATTTTCGGCATCATCTTTCGTAAACTGTTCCAGCGGGTAAAGCCCCTCCCTGTAGCGCGTCAGCCCCACGGGCACTACTGAGACACTCTCAAGATTAGGCAGATATTTTGACAAATCCCCTATGCTCCTTTCAAGCTCTGCACCGTCATTTACGCCCTTGCAGAGCACTATCTGCCCATTCATTCTCACGCCCGCCTCGGCAAGCCGCCACGCCTTTTCCAGTGCGTCACCCGCAAAGCGGTTGTTCAGCATTTTGCAGCGTAGCTCAGGATTGGTCGTCTGAAACGACACGTTTATCGGCGACAGATTGTATTTGATTATGCGGTCGATGTCCGAGTCAGACATATTCGTGAGCGTCACATAATTTCCCTGCAGAAACGAAAGGCGCGAGTCGTCGTCCTTGAAATAGAGTGTGTCCCTCATTCCTTTCGGCATCTGGTCGATAAAGCAGAAAATGCACTTGTTGCGACACGAGCGGTACTCGTCCATCAGGCTGTTTTGAAAGGTTATGCCCAAGTCCTCATCATAGTCCTTGTCTATCTCCAAAAGCCATTCCTCACCCGTGGGCTTTCTTATCAGCACCTCTATATACTCGTCCTGCGTGTAATACTGATAGTCAAAAATGTCCTCTATCCTGTTTCCGTTTATCTCCACCAGCGCGTCACCTTTTTCTATCTCCATTTCCTCGGCTATGCTCCCCCGCGCCACGCTTTCAACTATGTGTACCGTTTCTTTGTTCATTAATAATACCTCTATAATGCGTTTTAATGCTGTCGTTTTGACAGTGTTGTGCGTTTTGATGTATTTTATATGCATTATAACATATTTTTCTTTTTCATTATATTCCTTATATATAATAATACAAGAAAAACCTTGACGTGTCACTAGGCGAATGTTATAAAATAATAGTAATGTACTTAAAAGTTTCCGTTCACGTATGTGTCAGTTTTTTGCCCTGCCAGGGCTGATTGCGGCGTATAAACATATAATGAATGGCAGACTAAAAGAGAAAGGATTTTTGACAATATGCCCAATTTGAACGAATTTGCAAACACTATCCCCGTGGCTCCGATTAAGCTTGCCGTGCTTAACAGCGCCACAGAGCTTGGAAATAAGATAAATAAATATCTTGTAAAGGCAAGAAGTAATATAAGCAGCATTTACAAGGACGACCCTGCGTTTCAGGGGTATGCCGAGGAAAGCTATCTTATGAATTTTTCCACACCACGTTTCAACAGCGGCGAGGGAAAAGCCGTGCTGAATGAATCGGTTCGCGGCAAGGACTTATTCATTCTTGTCGATGTCTGCAACCACAGCCTTACATACAAAATGAACGGCTTTATCAATCATATGTCGCCCGACGACCATTATCAGGAGCTTAAACGCGTGATTGCGGCGACAAACGGCAAAGCGCACAGGATTAACGTAATCATGCCGTTTTTATATGAGGGACGCCAGCACAGGCGAAACGGCCGAGAGTCGCTTGACTGCGCATACGCATTTGAGGAGCTTGTGGACATGGGTGTAAGCAATTTCATCACCTTTGACGCCCATGACCCCAGAATACAGAATGCCGCACCGCTCAGCGGTTTTGACAATTTTTCTCCCAATTACCAGTTTGCGCGCACGCTGCTGCGCTCTGAGAAAGATTTAGTGCTTGACAAGGAGCACATCATTGTCATTTCCCCTGACGAGGGGGCTTTGGAGCGGGCTATTTATTTTTCTACCGTGCTCGGCGCCGATACCGGTATGTTCTACAAACGCCGCGACTACTCTACCATCGTGAATGGCAAAAATCCAATTGTCGCACATGAGTTTCTTGGAAATGATATTAAGGGGAAAGATATCATTATTATCGACGATATGATTTCATCGGGCGAAAGCATGCTCGATACTTCAAGACAGCTTAAAAATATGAAAGCTAAACGCGTGTTTATATGCGCTACATTTGGGCTGTTCACCAACGGGCTTGATGCATTTGACAAGGCGTATGCCGACGGGGTGTTTGACAGGGTTATCACTACCAATCTCTGCTACAGGCCGCCTGAACTGCTTAAAAAGAAGTATTACCTTGAGGCTGATATGAGCAAGTTTTTGGCTTCGATTATCAATTTTATGAATCATGATTTGTCTACGGAAAATGTTATGACGCCTACTAAACGGATTCAGAAAATCTTGGCTCAGTATAGTGAGGGAGCGAGTGATTTTGATGATGAAAAGTAGATAGTGTGGTTGCATTGGTTGCTTGAGTTGGGGCGTATATAGGTTAATTGGCAACTGTCCGCCCGAGCAGGAACATGCATCCCATTCAGACCCGCTTGCGCTTATGGAAAGCGTAGCGGACACTAAGCTCAATGGCGCTGTAAAAGGAGCTACGCTTTTACAGCGCCATTGAGCTTAGTGCCGACGCATTCCAACGGTCTTCATGGGATGTATGTTCCTGCTCGGGCTATTTTATTGGTTAGCCGCATTTTACAATCCTTTTATTCCTTACATCCATTATCTTAAACATATCCCACAAGCACCCACAACCAGAAATTAGAAACCGCTTGGCTATATCAGTCCTGCATACCCAGATGGCAAATGGGGATTTTCTTATACAATGATAGAACACCAGAGGTTGATTTGCCACGGACGGCAAATCAAGGCGCACGGAGCCACGGATGGCGACTTGCGCCGACCTCGTCCGCCTTAGAACACCTAAATTTCATTGTATTAGAAAATCCCCATTTGCCATCTCAGCGTATGCAGGACTGATATAGCCAAGCGGTTTCGCCCCCAAGACTGCCACTACCAAACGGTTTCGCCCCCAGGCGAACGCTCTAACGCCCTCACCCTACAATCCACCTCTAAACCTCAACCCTCATAAAACTCTTCTTCCCTTTCTTAACAATAAACTCACCCTCAAACGCACTCCTCCCAAACACAGCCTTAACATCCGTAACTTTCTCCCCATTCACAGACACTCCGCCCTGCTCCACAGCACGCCTAGCCTCAGACTTGGATGCCGTCATCCCGGCCTTAACCATAATCGACAAAATATCAATATTTCCATCCACAAAATCATCATCCGAAAGCACAGTCCTAGGCATATTCTCACTGTTTCCGCCACCCGCAAAAAGCGCAGCGGCGGCAGCCTTAGCCTTGTCAGCCTCCTCCGCGCCATGCACAAGCTTAGTCAACTCATACGCCAAAATCTCCTTTGCCCTATTAAGCTCACTCCCCTGCCAGCTCTCCATCGCCTCAATCTCCTCAAGCGGCAGGAAAGTAAGCATTTTCAGACACTTTATGACATCAGCGTCAGCTACATTCCTCCAATACTGGAAAAACTCATACGGCGAAGTCTTCTCAGCATCAAGCCATACAGCGCCAGACTCCGTCTTTCCCATCTTCTTACCCTCAGAATTAAGCAGCAGATTAATTGTCATGGCATAAGCGTCTTTACCAAGCTTGCGGCGTATAAGCTCAGTGCCGCCAAGCATATTACTCCACTGGTCGTCGCCGCCAAACTGCATATTGCAGCCGTATCTCTTAAACAGCTCCATAAAGTCATAGCTCTGCATAATCATGTAGTTGAACTCTAAAAAGCTAAGCCCCCTCTCCATTCTCTGCTTGTAGCACTCCGCCGTCAGCATCCTGTTCACGCTGAAATGCGGTCCCACCTCGCGCAAAAGGTCAATATAATTCAAATCCAAAAGCCAGTCGCCATTGTTTACCATTATCGCCTTGTCCTCGCCAAACTCAATAAAACGGCTCATCTGCTTTTTAAAGCACTCAATATTGTGGTTGATGTCCTCTTTCGTAAGCATTTTCCTCATATCGGTTTTTCCCGACGGGTCGCCTATCATGCCCGTACCGCCTCCAAGCAGCGCTATAGGCTTGTTGCCTCCCATCTGCAAGCGTTTCATCAGGCACAGCGCCATAAAATGCCCCACATGCAGACTGTCCGCCGTCGGGTCAAAGCCGATATAAAATACCGCTTTCCCCGCATTAATAAGCTCCCTGATTTCCTTTTCGTCCGTCACCTGGGCTATAAGCCCCCTCGCGACAAGCTCATCATACAATTCCATAATTTTTTCTCCTTTCCATACATTAAATTTCCCCGCGGCAACAATAAAAAATCCCCATCCCTTGAAACAATCAAAGGACGGGGTTAAAACCGCGTGTTACCACCTTTTTTCGCATACCGCTCACACAATATGCCTCACTAAGTACGGGATTAGACGCTTATATCAAATCCGATACTCTCCCGATATAACGTTCGAGATATACGTCACAGCCTACTCTTATCTTACTCAATAAATCCAACAAAATAATTTTGGTGTGCGGCTCCAAGATGTATTCACCCCTGCTGTCCCCTGCGCCTCTCATCAGCCGGCAGCTTTCTGTAGGTTCTTGGCAAAAGCTACTTATTCCCTTCACAGCCTTTTATTTTTTTCATTTATAAAGCGATTATATCCGTTTAAGACCGTTTTGTCAAATGGTTTTTGAAAAATGACTGTCAAATATGACTGTCAACCCCCCGAATCCACTCCGAAAGCAGCTTTCCAAAGTATTCATACTCTACAAGAGAATTGGCTGCCTCATCACTTATATCATAGTAATATCTGCCGCTCTTTGGCTCTAAGGAAAGACTGTCAAGCGGGAAACCCGCTTTTCTGATATGATGCGGCCTGCTTGTTATGATAAAACGCTCTCCCCATAACCTCTCATCCACGCTCTCGTAAATATGGCCTTTGTCCGCAATAAAGCATATGCCGTTCATATAGCGGGCTGTTATGTCCCCAAAACGCTTTGCAAGACCGCCGTAATATTCAATCATCTCATCATCTGTAAGGTATCTGCCGTTTACTGTCCTCACATGTATACCGGGCTGCAGCTCATCGGGAAGTCCCTCTAGCATAAGTCCGGAATCGCATGAAAACACTGGCATTTTATAATGCTCATAGTATATATGCGCCTTCTGGCGGGCATTTTCCAATACTGTTTTGCCGTCTTCAGGGGCAGGCGGTATCTCGCCCTCCATATCCTTTAGGCCCACTATGTCTATTCCAATGGTTTTCAGGTAATCACGCATATGTATGAATTTGGACGGATTGCCTGTACCATATAATATTTTCATAAACTGCACACCTCCTTGCCAACACACTACCTAATAGGTAATTGTGAAACATTTCTTAAATGTTTTATACCTCAAATATATCAAGACACCTTGTCCTTTTTTTGACAATATAAAATAAAAACGCACCAAGGCAGCTTCCAAAAAAGTTAAGAATTACATCATCAATATCTGTCTTCCTTTCTATAAAAAGCTGCGCCGTTTCTATAAATAGAGTAAGCATCAAGGAATGAACAATAATTTTGGGTACTGAGCGGTTTTTCCTCCAAAACAATGAAAGTCCAAATCCCCAAGGCATAAACATAACTATATTGCCCACTATATTTGTCATAAAATTTTCAAATTCAAAATGTTTGAAATATGGAATAATCGTTGAAAACGGGCGAAGATTTATTTTCCCTTTTGTGCATATTCGATTCCATGCACGCGCAATCATCACAGACGGCGCCCGATAGTCACCTTCCAATGTCAATACGAGCAGACCACACATAAACAGTATAAACACTGCAAGAGCCGCCTCTCTCTTATACGGACGTTTCCAAGGTCTGCGGATTATCAGATAAAACGGCAAAATAATGACGGCAGTTATTACAAGCCTTAAAATATAATGCAGCATAAGTCGCCTTTCTTTATTATAAAATTTTGCAATATTTTATATATTTCACAATATTTTTTAATGCACAGTATGTCATGCATCAGAACTGCTCATGCTTAGGAAAACTCCTAAAAACTATCCTGTTGCCGTCAGGGTCGGCAAAAGTCATATTTTTGGCGCCCCAGGGTCTTACCGCGGGCGGGTTGATAATTTCCGCCCCAAGCGTTTTCAGGCGCTCGTACTCTACATCCACGTCATCAACCGTAAAAGCTATGCTGATATTTGACCCGCCAAGGCTCTTGCCGTTGCCGTCGTTATATATCGTAAAATTCGTGTCCTCATTTATGATATACTGATGCACCGTATCATTGCTGCCGTTGTCAACTCCAAACAACTCCTTATAAAAATTCGCAAGCCGTACCACATCATTTGTGTGCAGGCATACCTCACCTATTTTCATTTGACATTCTCTTCCTTTTATTCTTACTTTGCTATTGCAAAGCCAATCACACGTTTACTTTATGCCATATGAAAAGATTTAAGTTCTTTTTACGCAGTCACAGACTATTGACATGCCACGATAGGGATTGCGCACCCTTGCATCGTTATCAGGCGTCCTTTGGACATAGCCGATATTATAGTCTATAGTCTTTGTTATGCTATTGCCGTTTTCATCATAATAATGGTAAAACGTATAATCGTCAAATCTGCTGTTATCTATAAGAGCCTTGACGAACTCATATGTCGGAAACCATACATGGCCGCCTTTGATTACTTTGCCATCCTTATATTTCCCGCCACCAGATTTGTCAAAAATAATGCGCCCGTTTTCATCCTTTGTGCTGCGGCTGTATAATATATCACACCTGTAATCAGGAACTGAAAGCCTAAAGATGCCATCAGGCTTTAATACCCGGTAAATCTCATTTATTACATCTACCAGTTTGTCATATTCTATGTGTTCGAATACATCCTCTGCCTGAAAAATATCAACGCTGTTATCTTCAAGCAAAATTCCCTCCGTAATATCATGTTTAATAGTCCTACTGTCAGAATGTGTTATAGAAAGTCCAACTATTCCTTTTTTGTCATATTCTGGCATATTCGGTATATCGCCAGCATATAGATAGATATATTCATTGTTCTTTATATCGTCAAATGTCAGCTTCTTTTGAAATATTCCGCTTAATAAATACTTTATTTTCATTTAAACTTTTCCTTTCCTTACGCTTTTCCCCATTGTCATTTTAACGTTTTGTTTTTGCCTTTCCTCATTCATGTTTACAAGCTTCATGCTTTCCATGTCAAGTCGCCTGTAAAAGCAGTTGTTTGCAACGCCGTTGTATGATGTATGGCAGATATTTCCTTTGAGTGGCTTTGCCCTGTATACAAGTGAATTTTGTTCGCAATTTACGAATATGTTCACAAGCTCAAATTCATTTCCTGACGTCTTTCCCTTGTGCCACAATTCATTGCGTGATGTACTCCACAAAACTACACGCCGCAGCTTTATTGACTGAAGTAATGCCTCCTCATTTGTATAGGCAATCAAAATAACCTCGTTTGTATCCACATTCTGCACGGCGACAGGTATGACCTCCTGCCCTGCCATCGATGCGATTTTCCTGAAATCAAGCTTTAACTCGTCCGTTTCTTCTATATATCCCATTTCTCCTCTTTTCTATGCCGTGTTTATTAAGCCCGTACCGACAGTGAATGCGGCGCAAGCCAAAATATTATACCAGCATCATAAACGCTCCCAAGTTTCCTCTTTTCCCCCTGCTCGCCCTATGGCTGAACAAAAGGTTTGGATTACAGCAGGTACAAACATCCGTTATCTCGATATTTTCATTCGGCACGCCCGCATCGCGGAATACGCGGAAATTGGCGTACCAGAGATTAAGCTGATATTTGCCGTTTGTCTTTTTGTATAACAGACAATTCTCAATGTCCTTATCGGTAATCAGAGATGTATAACGCTCGAGATATTCCACTGCTTTGTCATCATCACGCTTAAAGCTACCTAAAAACGCCTCTGCCACATCAGCGTCCACCTCATAGCACGATTGACATATTGACGGGGCTATCGCCACTTTCACATCTTTCGGCGTTGTGCCATACGCTTTTGACATCGCCTCGAGCGTTGCCTGCCCCATTTTTCCCACTGTACCGCGCCAGCCTGAATGTGAAAGACCTATCGCTTTATTGCGCGTATCCACAATAAAGAGCGGCACACAATCGGCGTAAAATGTTGCAAGCATTATTCCCCGCTCATTCGTAATCAATCCGTCTGTATCACTGTAATCGCGTTCCTTTGTCACACCTTTTCCCTTGTCATCGGCTGTCACCATGCGCACGTTTGTGGTGTGCGTTTGCACTGAACAGACTATATCGTCCGGAGTTTTCCCGAATACTGCCGCCGCCCTGCGAAAATTCTCGTCAACACATTCTTTTTTATCGCCGCGCGTATAGCTGAAATTGAGAGTTGAAAAACAGTCCCCGCTCACGCCGCCGTTCCTTGTGGTAAACATATGCTTAACAATGCCCGTTCTTTCCAGGCTGTCAAACGTAAAATATTCAATGCCGCTATCCGGCCCATGGTCTGCGCCGCCATATTTTATTTTGCAGACTTCATTTGCGCCGTATCGTTTTATCCGACTTTTCATCAAATCTCTCCACTTTCAATGTTTTGCCAATTATAAAATTTTATTTCATAATCTAACCAAAATATGAAAAATATCAGGCTTTATAAATTTAATCAAAGTTTATGTTATTCATCTGTAAATATGTTCAAACGCATTTTTATACCATTTCAATTCATTACCGCATATTGCGATGACATCATACCGTACAGGCTCAAAGTCGCCTATTTTGTGCAACATTCTGTAATAATCCGCCACTCCGCAGATTTTTCTCTGCTTACCGTAATTCACTGCCTCCTCGGGATTGCCTTTCAGGTCGTTTTTCCGGTATTTAACCTCAAAAAACACGAGATATTCCGCATCCTTGCCGATAATATCAATCTCGCCTTGGCGATTTCTGTAATTGCTTTCGAGGATATGGACGCCTTGTTTTTTGAGATACTCAAGCGCCTTTTGCTCGTATTCTGCGCCCTTTTTTCTTGTATTCACTACTTCTGCCTTTCCTGATACGCCTTAACCTTTGACTTAATCTTATCCATGCTGTCCACGAACATAAGGATTTCGGCAACCACCTCGTACAGCTCGGGCGGTATCATATCGCCTATCTGCAGCTTTGAGAGGGTATCGGCAAGCTTGTCGTCTCTATGAATTGGCACATCTGCCTGCTTTGCCTGCTCTATGATTTTTTCCGCGAGCGCGCCACGTCCTATCGCCACTACTTTTGGCGCGCTGTCTTCAGGATTGTATTCCAGAGCTACCGCCTGTTTTACCTTTTTATTTTCCTCTGCCATTTAGCGCTCACTCCTTTTACGTTCTCATATCAAAGGTTTGATAACTGAGCGAAACCGCACCGCCGCCTGCCTGCTCCTCTATATGCTCAATAACTGTCTTGTCCTCATCGCGAGGCTGTATCATATGCTTGCAATTATATCCTTTTTTTGCAAGCCGCTGTACAAGCTCACCGATATGTTCCTCCATAAGTCCCATCGAATCCTCCGGCAAGTAAAATTTGGTGAGCACTTCGTTTTTTTCAGTTTGGAGTGCAATGCTGACGTCAATGCCGCCGAGATTTTCCATATCGAGATGAAGAAAAGCCGTGAGCGTACCGTCCCTGCGGGCAAGATTTTTCTTGTTCGTATATACATATAAATCACCGTGAGCCTGCGAATTTGTAAATTTTAGCGGTAGCTGCACATAAGTGTAAAGCTGATTCATCTGGTTCATAAATTCCACATTTTCATGAATATTGGCCGCCGCCTTGCTTTGAAACGCTCCCGCCTCACTGCCGTCACCGCCTGCCGCTGCCTCGTTCATAAGCTGCGCAAGTTTTCCGCTCTGGCGCGCAAGCTTTTCGTAAAATTCCTGAACCTTGCCATCCTCCGCAAGCTCATTTGGCGCGATTGTCCACTGCCTTTGAAGTCCGCTCTTTACCAGCGCTCTAAAAGGTTCCGAGCTAAAAATGTCGTTTTTAATTTGCGATGTCAGATTCTTTGAAATTGATGTATCCGACAAAAAGCTTTTTACATCCTTTAGGTCTATTCTTCCATCTTTCATATAATTTATTATTTTGTCGGAAAGCTCTCTGCCGCTTAGGCTGCCAAGCTGGCGCACTTCCGTCTCTGTCAGCGGCATTGGCGCCTTATGTCCCGTACCATCGTCATGCGGTCGGATATTCTGTGCCAAACTGTCTGTTTTCTTGTCTATGATATCGCTGTCTGACACCTGCGCGCCGTAATTGTCATTTATCCTGTCTTTGTCCGGCATTATTTCATTGTTCGCCGCTGCTGCGTTCTGCTGAGCCTGACCGTCTTTTACCGCTCCTGCCGCTCTCTGCAAAGGTTCATTGGTCGACACGCTCTTATCTCCCAATTGTCCGTCCAACGCCTGCCCCTCGCCTGCCGCCTGATTGTCTTTTGCCGTCTCACTGCCTGTCAGTTGCCCTCCCTCTGCCTGCTCTTTATCTGCTGCGGCAACATCTTTTAATATTTGCACGTCCTGCGGCGTCTGCGCATCCTCGTCTTCCGTAAGCAGATTTATTATCTGCTCCATATATTTTCCCGCATTCTCAACGCCTGTACTTATCGCGCCATTGGTTCCCTCGTAGGCTGCCGTCCCGTTTTCCCCGTTTGCAAGCGCGTCATAAAGCTTCATTATCTCCTCCGACGCATCTTTTACGCCGTCAAGGAGCCTATGCTCTAAATTCTGATAATTCTCATACTGCGAAAGATTGGTGTCCGTCACGGGGAGCTGAAGTTTGACAAGCTTGATAATATTGGCCAAATCTTCGGCGGGGTGCTGCAGTGCAAGCCTGTTAAACGTCATAAGCGTATTTTTATTTATTGGCATTCCGTTTTCTATGAGCTTTGCCACCAACTGCAGATTTCTCTCGTTTATTGCCAGGTTCGCCGCTTTCAGTGCCGCCGCGCCTACTCTCTGCATCTGAGCATTGCCGTCCAGTACAGGCTTTAACACTATCTTATTGTCCTTGTTTGACTTTACCTGTAAATTCAGTACCTGCCCTATCGCTACCTGTACATCGCGCTCAAGCCTTGCCGCCATATATTGACCGTTTGTAAGCAAAATCTGTACGTCTTCGCCGTTCACGGACACTATTTCACCCTTGAAAGAATCGCCCTCCTTTAGCTGCGTGATATCCGCATTCTGCTGATTAGAGCCTCCTGATGTGCTGCCGGTTCCCTGCGTTCCCGACGGCTGGCGCTGAACCGACTGCTGGCTCGGCATTGAAAGATTATTGGAATAGCCTGATAAAAAGCTGTCCATGGGCTCACCCCCTGATTTATATGCTGCCTAACAGTTCACATATTTTTTAATGAAAGTTTTCCTATGTATCGGCGTAGGTCCATATTTCTTTAGCGCCTCTATATGTACCTCAACGCCATATCCTTTATTTTCCGCAAAATGATATTCCGGATAAAGCTTGTCATATTCCAGCATAAGCCTGTCACGCGTCACCTTTGCGATAATGCTTGCCGCGGCTATCGACACGCTCTTTGCGTCACCCTTGACAATGGGTACCTGCAAAATGTCTATACTTGGAATTTTAACCGCATCATTTAATAATATATCGGGTTTTTTGCTCAATTTACTGATAGCTTCACGCATAGCTTCATATGTTGCCTGCAGAATATTTATCTCGTCGATGCGTTCATTTGAGGCATATCCTACTCCTACAGCTATTGCTTTGCGCATAATTATGTCATACAGTTCATCGCGTTTTTTTTCGCTAAGCTGCTTTGAATCGTTTAAATACAGTATCTCGCAATCCTTTGGAAGTATTACCGCGCCCGCCACTACAGGTCCTGCAAACGGTCCTCTTCCCGCCTCGTCAACACCGCATATATATTCATAGCGTGAATACTGTTTTTCATATGATTTCATAAGCTCTATCCGCTGCCGTTCCTTTTCATAGGCCGCAATAAGCCTATCCGCCCTTGCTACGAGCTTCTGCACACTGCCGCGTTCATCATTTTTATATGTTTCTATAAAAAGCGGCAGCTTACTGATGTCTGCTGCCGTAAATTCATTTTTTATATCGCTGATTTTTTTCTCCATATCTCCTCCAATTATGCCGCGTCCGCTCATCCGTGCTTCAATATCCCAAATTTCGATAATGGCCATATACGTATGAACGCCCGTCCTATAATGTCTTTTCTATGTATGTTTCCTACAGCTGGGTCCCGGCTGTCCGAGCTGTTGTTCCTATTGTCACCCATGACAAAGTATTCGTCCGCGCCAAGCTTTATCGCTTCTGACGCCCGCCCGGGGTCTCGTATGACTTCCCTGCCGTAATTTTCTTCAAGCGGCTTGCCGTCTATATAAATCGTGCCGTCATCATCAATCTGCACTGTCTCGCCCGGCATGCCTATAATGCGCTTTATGTAGTATTTTTCCTTGTCATATTGAAACGGAAATACTATGATATCGAAACGCTTAGGGTCTTTTATCCTGTATGAAATTTTGTCCACTATAAGCTGGTCCTCATTGCTGAGCGTCGTTTCCATGCTGCTGCCGCTTACCTGCGTCCTCTGCCCTACAAACGTCACTATCAGATACGCTCCAAGCAGCACCAAAAGCAGATATACGCTCGTACTCAATATTTCTTTTAATATGCCTTTCATTTTAATCCCCCATACGTCTTATACGTCTTCAATGATTCAGTATAAAATATGAAAACACTGCCGCGTCACTTATCACATTTTTCCAAAGTAATTCTTCCAAGCCGCCCGCTTCTGAAATCGTCAATGATTATAGATGATGCTTTCATAATATCGGGCTCCTCGCCTTTCAAAAAACATCTGCGTTTTGCGCACACTGCCTTTATTATGTCATATGCCGCATCTGTGTTCTCTGTGCTTATATCATACCGCTCATCTATAAGACCTTTATATTCACTTTGCAAAAACTTAATCAGGTCACACGCAAGTTCATCTGCATTTATTATATCATCATTTATCGAACCGATAAACGCCAAATTCATTCCCACTTGGGCATCTTCAAATTTAGGCCACAAAATGCCCGGAGTGTCAAGCAATTCCACGTTTTTGTTGAGCCTAATCCACTGCTTGCCCTTTGTAACGCCCGGCTTATTGCCTGTCTTTGTGCATGCCTTTCCGGCATACGTATTTATAAAAGTAGACTTGCCGACATTTGGTATGCCCGCAACCATGGCGCGAACCGGTCGGTTTATAATTCCCCGCTTTCTGTCACGCTCTATCTTCTCCCTGCATGCCTCCTGTACCGCACCGTTAATCGCCTTGATGCCCGCACCTGTTTTTGAGTTTATCTCTACAGCCTGAAACCCTTGACTTTTAAAGTATTCAAGCCACTGCTTATTTCTGTATGCGTCCGCCAAATCAGACTTGTTTAGCAGTATAAGCCTTGATTTGTTCTTTCCCAGCTCATCTATATCAGGATTGCGGCTGCTGAGCGGCGCTCTCGCATCCACCAGCTCTATAATCAAGTCTATAAGCTTAATATCCTCCTGCATCATGCGCTTAGCCTTAGTCATATGCCCCGGATACCATTGATAATTGGCCATACTGCTTTCGTCCCTTTCTGCTTTTGACTGCCCGAGCCGCAGAATATGCTCTATTTTACCAAGCCTATGCTGCTATCCCCGGCTGCCATCTTAAACCATGCCTTTCCTATTATGTACTCTTTTTTGATACTGCCGATATTTGCCGAGCGGCTGTCCTCGCTGTTGTTGCAGTTATCACCTATCACAAAATATTCGTCGTCCTCCAGCGTAAGCTCATTTTCCAATATTCCCGCCTCGGCTATCCTGTCATTAAAATATGTTTCTTGCGGTTCGCCGTTTACATACAGCACGCCGTTTTTGATTTGCAAAGTATCTCCCGGCACTCCCGCCACCCGCTTCACATAATAATGCGACTTCTCGTTGCCGTTCGGCAAAAATACCACGACGTCGCCCGCCTTGGGGTCCGATATCTTGTATACGAGCCTGTTTAAGAATATTGACTGTCCATTGTACATCCTTGGCTCCATGGACGCGCCAATGACGCTTATCTTCATGCCGACACAATAAACAGTCACAACTGCCACAAGCATTGACGCAAATATCCAGAATATCCAGCTTATAATCTCTCTCACAAGCGCCATATTCATTTTTTTCTTTTTTTGATAAAAAGAAAGCCCTCTTTTTTTCGCCATCAAAATTGCCCTTTACAAAAAACGGAGCCTTGTTAAAGCCCCGTTTTGTCACGAAATAATTATTATTTAACTACTTCACTTCTTTAACCCTTGCACTCTTGCCAACGCGTTTTCTTAAGTAGTTAAGCTTAGCGCGTCTAACCTTGCCTCGTCTTACAACCTCTACCTTTTCTACATTAGGTGAATGCAAAGGCCATGTTCTCTCTACACCGATGCCGTTTGAAATCTTTCTTACAGTGAAAGTAGCCCTGTTGCTGCCGCCCTGCATCTTTAACACGATGCCCTCAAAAATCTGGATTCGCTCACGATTACCCTCTTTAATCTTGGCATATACCTTGACAGTATCTCCTACGTTGAACTTGTCAACGGATTCTTTCATCTGCTCCTGCTCGATTTCTTTGATTAATTCATACATTGTAAATTTGCCTCCTTAATTGTTTCGACGTTCTTAATACATTAGTTTACCGTACCAGAGGACCATCTTTTATTCGCAACATTAATAACTTACCACACTTTGCGCCTTATTGCAAGCGTTTTTGAAAATTATTCAAAATTATTAAAAATTATTCAATATACTTTTCGTACATATCTGGACGTCGCTGCCGCGTGCGCTCAATGGCCTGTTCATTGCGCCATTTCTCGATATTTGCATGATGTCCGCTCAGCAGCACTTGCGGTACGCGCCTGCCATGCCACTCCTCGGGACGTGAATACTGCGGGTACTCCAAAAGACCGTTTGAATGTGATTCAGTCTGCGCCGATTCGTCATTACTCAACACTCCGTTCACAAGCCTTGATACCGCGTCTATAATTACCATAGCTGGCAGTTCTCCTCCCGTAAGGACATAATCGCCTATCGAAATATAATCGGTAACTATCTCCTCCAGAACCCGTTCATCAACGCCCTCATAATGACCGCATAGAAATATAAGGTCCTCCTCCTTTGAAAGCTCGACCGCCTTTTTTTGGCTGAAAAGCTCCCCCTGCGGCGTGACATATATCACTCTTGGGCGGCTGTTATGTGTGCTTTCTGCATTATCTACACCCTCTGCACTGCCTACGCTGCTTTCATTATCTGTGGAATTTTCTTTTTTCCTTGCGCTTGATTTTCGCGCGTCTATATTGTCCATAACAGCTTTATAACAGTCATATATAGGCTGTGCCTGCATGAGCATCCCCGCGCCGCCGCCGTATGGATAATCGTCGACCTTATTGTGCTTGTCAAGCGTATAGTCACGAATATTGAACGCTTCGACAGTAATTATACCATTTTCCTCCGCTCTCCCGATAATGCTTGTATGCAGGCCGTCAAGCACCATCTGCGGGAATAAAGTCATAATGTGAAAATGCATAACTCCTCCCGCTACAAAAGTCCGTCCAAAATATGAACCTTCATCCTTTTGTTTTCTATATCGACATCAAGAATACACTGCTTGATAGCAGGCAAAAGCAGCTCCTGTGAATTTTCAAGTTCTATTGAGTATACGTCATTTGCTCCCGTCTCAATCACGTCCTTCAATACGCCAAGCTTTTTGTCTTCCTCGTCAAAGACATCGATGCCGATTAAATCCGCTATGAAATACTCATCCTTTTTCAGCTTTACCGCATTTTCACGCGTGACGTACAGGCTTTTTCCGATATTTCTTTCTATATCGTTTATATTGTCGATGCCCTTGAATTTAAGAATGACAAGATTTTTAAAAAACCGCACTCCCTCTATCTCAAGCGTAAGCTTTTCCTTGCCTGTATCAAGAATTACCTCTTTAAGCTTTTTAAAGCGGCGCACATCGTCAGTCGTCGGAAAAACCTTGACTTCTCCGCGAAGTCCATGCGTCTTTGTGATTATCCCTACCTGTAATAAATCCTCCATTATGCAAGCCTTTCTCTCTTTCCATCAGGCAATTGTAAAAATTCCCCATAATAAATGAATTAAGCAAACTTCCACAAATGCACATAAATAACCGAAATATTGTCATAAATAAGAAAAAACAAGGTGTTTCCTAAATCTAAGAAACACCCCTGCCTTTATATAATCTCAACATCAACCCTGATATTATCCTTGGAAGATGCCGCTTTGACAACAGAACGTATTGCTTTCGCAATCCTGCCCTGCTTGCCGATTACCTTACCCATATCGGACGATGCCACGTGCAGCTCTATGGTAATGTTTTTACCGCTGCCCTTTTCTGTAACGACAACTTCATCAGGGTTATCTACTAAAGCTTTGGCTATAACCTCGACTAATTCTCTCATTATTTACCTCATTTCTATGCTGCTCTTGCGCATCATTTAAAGTCCTATTTCTCAATGCCTGCTGCCTTGAAAATCTTAGCTACGGTATCGGTAGGCTGCGCGCCGTTGGCAAGCCATTTCTTTGCAAGCTCCTCGTTTACCTTGAATTCGCTTGGGTCTGTGTTTGGATTGTACGTGCCAATCTCCTCGATAAACTTTCCGTCTCTGGGCGACCTTGAATCTGCTACGATGATTCTATAAAAGGGCGCCTTCTTCTTACCTAATCTTGTCAATCTGATTTTTACTGCCATTTCTTTCACCTCATAATCTTTCTTTGAAATTTTATTTTATGTCAAACGCAAATTTTAACTGCGTCTGCCTGCATCTGCTAAAAAGGGAGCTTAAAACGCCCTTTTTTGCCTCCCAAGCCTCCCATCATATTCGGAAGCTGCTTCATCATCTTTTGCGACTGCTCAAACTGCTTGATGAAACGGTTCACTACCGCAATGTCAACACCTGCGCCATTCGCTATACGATGCTTTCTGCTTGGATTTAAGAGTTTCGGGTCTTTGCGCTCGGCAGGCGTCATGGACAGGACTATTGCCTCCATACGCGCAAGCTGCTTGTCGTCTACCGCCGCCTCAATATCGCTTGTCTTAATCCCCATGCCCGGCATCATACCCAGAATGCTTGACAGACCGCCAAGCTTTTTCATCTGGCTCATGCTTTCAAGGTAATCTTCAAAGTCAAACTTGCCTTTTTTGAGACGCGATGCCATCTCCTTTTCTTTCTCGGCATCCATCTCAAGATTTGCCTCAGCCACCTTGTCTATGAGAGTGAGCACATCGCCCATTCCCAATATACGGTTTGCCATCCTGTCGGGATAAAACTGCTCTATGTCAGTAAGCTTCTCGCCTGTGCTGACAAAAATAATCGGCTTGCCCGTAACTGCCTTGACCGAAAGCGCCGCACCGCCTCTCGTATCTCCATCCATTTTGGAAAGAATAACGCCGTCAACGCCTATCCTCGTGTCGAACTCCTGCGCCACGTTTACCGCGTCCTGACCTGTCATGGCGTCGACCACGAGCAGGGTCTGATGTACTGTGACGTTCTCCTTTATCTCCTGCAGCTCACGCATCATATCCTCATCGATATGCAGGCGTCCTGCGGTATCTATGATTATAATGTTGTTGTTATTTTTGGCGGCATGCTCCAGCGATGCCTTTACTATATCAACGGGCTTGTGGCTCGTGCCCATTGAAAAGAAATCCACTTCCTGCTTCTGCGCATTGAGCGAGAGCTGCTCTATGGCGGCGGGTCTGTAGATATCGCACGCGACCAAAAGCGGCTTTTTGCCCTTTAGTTTAAGCTTGCCTGCGATTTTTGCCGTCGCTGTAGTCTTGCCCGCACCCTGAAGTCCGCACATCATAATGACCGTCGTTGCCTTGCCAGGCTGCAATTCCAGCTCCGTCGTCTCCGAACCCATGAGCGAAACCATTTCTTCGTTCACTATCTTGATAACCATCTGGCCGGGGTTGAGCCCGTTCATCACGTCAGCGCCTATAGCCCGCTCCTCTACCGACTTGACAAACTGCTTGACTACCTTAAAATTGACGTCCGCCTCCAAAAGCGCCATTTTGACCTCTTTCAGAGCAAGCTTTACGTCCGCCTCCGTCAAGCGTCCCTTGCTTCGCAAATTTTTGAATACATTCTGCAGCTTATCCGTTAAACTTTCAAACGCCATTAAATCAAAGCTCCTCTATTATCTCCTTCGACAGACGCCTTATTTCATCGCTGTCTGTCATCATACTGATTTTGTCGATTTTTGTCCTTATTCTTGTAAACTTTCCTACAAGATGAAGCTTATCCTCGTAGTCATTTAAAATCTTGTCGCACCGCTTTATAAGGTCATGCACGCCCTGCCTGCTTATCCCCTGCTCATCCGCTATCTCGCCAAGCGATAGGTCGTTGAATACGGCGTCCTCATAAATCTTCTTTTGATGCTGTGTCAAAAGTTCACCGTAAAAATCATAAAGCATTCCCCTGTACTCAATTTTTTCAAGCTCGGGATTTTTTCCAAGCAGGTTTTCAATATTTGAATTACTTTTAACAGGCTCCGCTTTCACGATTTACCTCCACGCTGACTTTGAAATTCTGTTTGTCAGAATTTCAAAATTCTGTGAAAAATGCCCGTCTTTGACATTTTTCTAAACATTTTAGGAAGTCTTGGGCAGCGTTATTGGCGGCTTTAGAGGTCCTTAATGTTTTGCGACTATACAAGGATACTACATAAAAAGGCAGGTGTCAAGTATTTTTTCTTGACACCTGTGAGAAATTTATTCTAAAAACATAATTTGCACTTATAGACATTACTTAATCAAGTTATTCTCTGGAAATCAAACGCCAATTTTCTATTAATCGCACATCACCATCTATCTCATATGTTTTCATAAAATCTGAATTTATCATATAGCGTTTTCTATTTTCATTACTACCTATTTCTTCTAATGCCCTATCAGAAGTAACAATACCTATTTTTTTCTTTATTGTTGAGATTACATCCGTATGACACACTGGTGCATCACTAACAAGCATTTTTTCATGGGACTCATATGGCTGTTTTACAAATAAAATAGGATATGAAGCTTCTAACATATTGCCTTCTGAATCAGATATATCTGATGTTATACCATGGTCTGCTGTAATAATAATAAGGGCATCCTCATATTTTCCAAGTTCTTTAAGCTGGCGTATATATTCATATACTATTTTTAAAGCCCCTTTCCATTGCGAAACTCCAGGAACATTATATCCACCATCACGCCTATAATCATATTCTACATATTGAAAGTCCTCGGTCATTGTATATGGTGGATGAGCTCCGTGCATATGAATAAAGCGATATGTTCCTTCTGAATCGTTCTCTGAAATCTTAAGCCCATCTTCCGTCAATCTTCGATATAGCGGAACATCATTCTCAATATTTACTATGATATCACACTCAACCAGTAACTTTATATCGCTTGTATCATAAATATAATAATTCTTTGCACCCAACGGTGCCATCTTATAACGAGAACATTGTGTCATCAGTGAAAACAACTTCCAAATACTGCAAGTTCGCCTCACGCCATCCTTATAATTTGAAATTATATCCTTCATATTGTCTTCAACATATCTTTCATTTGTATACACACCGACCTCATACCCTGAATTTTTTATATTCTTTATAAGAACGTCGTTTGCATTGGCATATGGCGCATATATACCCCCCCCCTGTATTCTACACCTGTAAGCAAATATGGGATGCTATTGAATGTTGGACAAAACATACTTGTCGCATTTTCATATGATACAAAGTCATTCAGTGGTTCAAAAAAATCCGGCGTTTCCTCTAAAATCTCATCAACATATGAACCATCAAATTTATCTAAAATAAATACAATAATGTTATTTTTCTCTCCAACCTCCAACATACCTTCCGTAGTCAATGCCATCTCACCTTTGGGTGCTGTTTCATCTGATGATATAATTATTACCGCCAATGACACCAGCTGTATTAATGTAATCCATATGCTTATTACTTTCATAAACCTTTCAGCCACATTGCTTTTTTTTATTGTAAATATAATTACCGTTGCCGCAATGATTATCCATATAATCAAGTTTATGTATATTCGCGACTTATCATATGAATTATCGGCTGTACCATCCAAAACCGCCATATTCCCATTCAAAAACATTCCCTGAATATAGCCTGCTGTCAAAAGCACAAACATAACAGTTAAATAAAGTTTTATATGAACTTGATTAAGATAGAGCAACGTGCCTCCCAGCAAAATAATCGTCACAATTACTCCTGCTGCCAATAATTTGCCAAAAAAATACCAATATGATATTGGAAAATCGGAGGCATTATATAGATAAAGCTCATTTGGCGTATAAATCACAACTGTCATAAAGTAGCACACAAAAATCGGAGCCGATTCAATTATTCTATTTTTTATGTCTGCCACGCCCGCATATACCGCTTTTGTTTTCTTCAATAACACAGCCATTAAAGTCGCCACAACAGCAATGGCAAACACCATACAATATATTTTGTTATTAATTTTTCGCACTAGTACAAATGCTAATGATAACACAAAATATAATGATGAATCAAAGTAGCGGATAATATCAATAATGTTGTCTTTAAATAGAATTTTTAATATAATCGGTACTATAACAGCTATGATTAACAAAGGAATGCCATAATGCACCAGCGTAATCAGCCGTGGATTCCAAAAACAATCAAGTAAATTTTCCTTACGGTATCCCAAGAGATATTTCATAAATGAAGGAATAAATAAGTATGCGCTAAAATAAAACGATATCTTCCAAAACAAAAATTTTTTATGCTTAATACAATCCACTTCCATAGCAGACAAAATACTGCATACCGCTATGATAAAAATAATTGCATAATTCGAGTACATCTTAATTTCCTCACTTTCACATTTTTGCTTTAAGTAACTATAAAACTTATCTTCATAATCACAACATCAAATCCTATCCCCCGTAATATCCTTATACCCTTCACCAAATATCTCACTCGCAGAAGACACTATCATAAACGCCCCCGTATCTTCCTCCTTGACAATCTCCTCAAGCTTCGGCGCTGTCTGTTTTTTGGTGACTATCATAAGCATTTCTTTGTTAGTGTTGGAATACGCACCGATTGCGGGTATTATTGTAGCAGTTATATCGAGCTGTTCCATTATCTTCTGTTTTATATGGTCGGGATTGCTGCTTATAATATAGATAAGCTTTGCCTCGTCAGGTCCATAAAGAATATAGTCCATCACGATAGAACTGACCACTACGGAAACGCCCGCATAAAACGCTACTGTGATATCCCCAAAGGTAAGCCACGACGCAAAAATGACAAAACTGTCAAATGCGAGAAAAAATATATTTGTTTTTATGTGCGGCCATTTTAGGCGCAGCACCTTTACTATTATGTCCGCGCCGCCTGTCGTCGCTCCTGCCTTGAAAACCATCGCAAGAGCTATCGCAACAAGCACACCGCCAATAACCGCTGCGATGAGCAAATCGTCTGTCACTGCGCCGTATGGCGAAAGCACATTAATAAAGACTGTTATAAGCGCCAATGCATAAAGAGTTGAACATATAAAACGCCACCCAAATTTCCACAATCCGAGCAAAACAATCGGTATATTGAGCAGCATATTTACCGTACCGGTAGATATGGCGGTAAAACGGTTGACAAGTATTGCTATACCCGTCACTCCTCCCGGCGCAATGTCGTTCGGGTCAAGGAAAAGTCCTATCGCGGCGGAATATATTACCGCCGCGATTGTAACCAAAATATAACACTTCAACCTTTTTGCCGCTAATTTTGTCACAATAATCCTCCATGCCGCTCCTAACGGCTCAAATAAATATGAAATACACTGCCCTTGCAATTTTGCA
>CANQHZ010000050.1 GCA_947623805.1 uncultured Lachnospiraceae bacterium
AATATCACCCGTTGGTAAAATCGTAAATAAAGGTGCGGAAATCTGTTTCCCCTCAGGCATGGAAAAAATGGGTCCCACAACCCAGAAACTTTATGATACCCTTACAGGCATCCAGATGGGACGCTTGGAGGCACCGAAAGGCTGGATAGTGGAGATATAATCTAAATTTATTCACACAAAGTATATAATGGCAGGCTGATGATACAATCAACCCGTCAAAACATGTCATACACCCTACGAAGACCGTTTGAAAGCATGGCGTCGTCCGGCTTTTAAAAAGCGTAAGCAGGTCGGACTAGGGTGTATGTCTTTCTGTATTTTTATTATTGTCTTAAATCCAAAAATTTGATATACTAAAATATAATGATATTTTTTAGGAGTAAAGCGATGGGCTATCTGGAATTTTCATGTGAGAATATTGAAGTCGCCGCAAAGCCGGAAGAACTCATAGAAGGCAGCTTTGCCATTCATGCATCTGACAGATATGCGGAAGGCGAGATATATTCTTCCGACACCAGAATAAGAGTGCCAGAAAACAGGTTTAAGGGACAAAATTGTGAAGTGCGGTATTTTTTTGATTTGTCAAATGCCGAAGAAGGCGATGTCATATCAGGTGAACTTTCCATTATAAGCAACTATGGAGAGTATGTTATACCGTATATTGCCAGTGTCCAAAAATCTCTGCTCCAAAGCTCACTCGGAGGCATAAAAAATTTGTTTCACTTTACAAACTTGGCAAGAGCAAACTGGGATGAGGCAGTAGAGCTGTTTTATCGACCTGAATTTATCACTGTTTTGAACAAAAATGACAAGAATGCCCGCCTTTCTTATATCGGCTTGTCGCGCAGTATAGGCAATCAACAGAATGTTGATGAATTTCTTGTTGAGGCAAATAAAAAAGCACCCGTTTCCTATAGCTTTGACACGGACGGCATTATGCTTGAGGAAATACAGATAAACACTTGGCATAGCATAAAAATAACACGTGATAGTTGGGGCTATACATATCTGCGTGTGTATAGTGAGGGCGACTTTATAAAGTTATCTTGTGAATTTTTAGATGATGCCTCTTTTGAAAATAACATATGTGATTTTAAAATTGAAATAGATGCCACACTTCTTCATAAGGGTTTAAATAGCGGGCGTATTGTTTTTGAGAGCGCAGGCAGAGATTATGTTATTCCTGTAAGTATAATGATGGAAAAGACAAGCGAGCGCCATGATATAGAAAGGCAGAAAAAACAAATTCAGCTAAGTCTAATGCAGCATTACATAGATATGCGCTATGGTAAACGTTCTCATGAGCTGCTGATAAAAGAAATAACACGTGATATGGAAATGCTCCGAGATATTGATGAGGACAATCCGCTCACGGAGCTTTTGCAGGTACAGCTTTTGATAGAAAAGGAACGTTTCAATGAGGCTAAGTGGCTGCTTGACAATGTGCAGCAGTCGGCATACGAGGCAGGCAGGGAGTCTGTGGAATACTGCTATTATCTCTATCTCACCACATTGTATAACCGTGATGAGGATTATATACAGGAAGTGCTTGGCATCATTGAGAACGCATATGCGAATAACCCGACCCAGTGGAAAATAGCATGGTTTCTGTTGGATTTGGACGAGAGCTTTTCAAGGCATAGTGAATATAAATGGCAGTTTATCGAGAAACTTTTTAAATCAGGGTGTTCAAGTCCTCTTATAATGTGCGAGGCTATGCTTTTGCTGCGCGATACCCCTACATTTTTGCTGAAACTCGATGCTTTTGAGGAAAACGTGCTTTGGCATGGGGCAAAAAATTGTGTCCTGGACGCTGACCTGATAGAACAGCTGCAGTATATCGCGGCGCGCAAAAGGGAATATTCGCCGCTGCTGTATCGGATTTTGTGCGAGGCGTATGAGCTAGGCAAATCGCCTCAGACAGTTGCGGCAATCTGCAATCTTCTCATAATGGGCGACAAAAAAGGCGCAGAGTATTTTGGGTGGTACGCGCTTGGTGTTGAGTATTCGGTAAGGGTGACAAAGCTTTATGAGTATTATATGATGTCGCTCGAGCTTGACAAATATGGAGAGATAAGAGATAAGGACATAGAGATACCGCGCATGGTGCTTATGTATTTTGCATATCAGAGCACACTTGACTACGAGCTGAATGCTTTCCTGTACGCGTATGTCATAAAGAATGCCGACAGATATCCTGACCTGGAGCAGAGCTACCGCATAGCAATTGAGAGATTTGTGCTTGACTCGATAAAGGCGGGGCGCATAAATGAAAACATAGCATACCTGTACCAGAATGTCGTTACGCCGCATATGGTTGCCGATGATATGGCGTATGCATTTACTCCGCTTTTGTTTATGCATAGGATATATATTGATAATACACGTATAGAGAGCGTGGCAGTCATCCATGAAAAGTTGAATGGTGAGAGTACGTATCCCGTGATTAACAATGTGTGCATGCTGCCTATTTACGGCAGCGAGTACAAGCTGTTTTTGCAGGACAGCGAGGGAAGACGATTTACAAAGAGCATAAGCTACGAAAACAAGCAGCTTATGGATACGGGCAGGCTTGTATCGTATGTGAGCAGGCATTTGGAGGGACGGCTCAGTTTTGACATATATTTATGTGAGATTGACAAAAACTATATTACTATCACGGAAGAAAATTTCCGGCGTTTCAAAAGTCTTGCGGAGTCTGAACAGGTAATGGAGGACTTCAAAAAAGAAATACGCACAAAGCTTATGCGCTTTTACTACGATAATGACAGGATTGGCGAGCTCGACGCGTTTCTTGAGGATATTGAGGCAGGCGCAATGCAGGCTCAGGAAAGGGCGGAGGTAATACGCTATTTTGTGTCGCGCGGAATGTTTGAAAAGGCGTATAGCTGGATTAGACAGTACGGTTTTGCACACGTGAATACCAAGACGCTTGCAAGGCTTGTGAGCAAGCGCATAGTCATGAAAAACTTTGACTACGAGGAATTTCTTGTATCGGTTGCCTATTATGTGTACAAAAACATGCGTTATGATGAAAATATCCTGTGTTATTTAATGCGCCATTACTGTGGGAAAGTTTCTGAGCTAAAGGGTTTGTGGCATGCCGCGATGGAGTTAGAGCTGGATACAGGTGAGATAATGTATCGTATACTCAGGCAGATTGACTATACGGGCGTCAATTTCCAGGATAGGGATGCGATACTGTTGTCGTACACGGAATATGATGATTACGATACGGAACTTGTCGACAGGCTGTTGAGGAGTGCGGCATACGAATATTTTGTTTATGACGCGATTGTGGATGAGGGGATTTTTGACCGACTGTATGAGGCATATGTATCAGGGGCGACTGTGGACAAGGTGTATAAGCTTGCCATATTAAAGCACGCCGCAGAGTCTGAGCAATATCTGCAGGCGCTTGATATTCAGGCATTGAGGGCGATAGCAGTAGAGCTTTTACATGAGGAAAGGTGCTTTGTGTTTTATGCAAGGCTTGCCGATGTAGTGCCTGAGCTGCATTATTTCAAGCATAGTATTTTTGTAGAGTATAAAAGTGAGCAGGGCGGCAGGGTGTATATACACTTTGCGTATGACGGCACTGACGAAAGCCGTGAAAGTACCGAAAAAAAGGACAAGCCTGTTGAGGAATATGAAGTTCAGGAAATGCGAGAAATGTACGATGGCATTTATGTCAGCGTATTCAGTCTTTTTCATGGTGAGGCGCTGCAGTATTATATCACGGAGAGCTTTATAGATGACGCAGGCGAACAGGGGGAGCGCATTACGCAGAGCGATACGCTCTTTGGTGACGTGCAGGACGGCGATGATGCGTACAGCAGGTTTGCGGTCCTGAATGACATAATGGTGAGCGCGGGCATGCAGGATGTCGCGACCGCGGAAAGACTTACGGAAGAATATCTTTATCAGGATTTTTGCGCGCGAGAGCTGTTTAAAGTGCTAAACTGATTAAAAATGGGAGATTGCTGCTAATAATGTTTATTGACAAAATTGATGAATTTTCAAAACGCAATAAGGTGTTAATCGGATTTGAACTGGGACAGGATTATGCGCAGATAAGCTACTGCCGCGCAGACCAGAGCGTGCCCGATACGTTTAGTATGGTTATGGGAAAGGAGCAGTACAACATACCTGTGCTTCTGAGCAGGCGGATTGAAAATGACGGACATGTGAGCTGGCTTATCGGGGACGAGGCAGCCAAAAGCGTGCGTGACGGTCAGGGAATGTTTGCGAATGATTTTGTCGAACTTGCGGAAAAAAAAGAGAAAGTGCACATAGGTGATGACGAATACGATTCCGGAGAACTCCTTGAGACATATATAAGAAAAGTCCTTTCATTGCTCTCAGCTTACATACGGCAGGAGGATATAGGCGCTGTAGCTTTCACGATGGATGAGATGCGCCCCGCGCTTATGCAGGCGATAAGGGCTGCCATGGAAAATATCCCGCCCAAAAAGGCGGAGCTTTATTTCCTGAGCCGCGAGGACTGTTTTTTTCAGTATATGATACATCAGCCGCAGGAAATGTGGATACATGACGTGCTTTTGTATGATTACACAAAGGCGGGCATAAAAAGCTATATGCTGCAGATGAACCGTAATACAAATCCTGTGGCATGTTTTATAGAGACGGCTGATTTCCCGCAGATGAAGATGCCTGATATTTCGAGTATGGGCAATGACAAGAGCGCGGAGCTTTATAAGCAGCTTGACGCAGGGCTTCTCGAAATGGCGCGTGGGCATTGCGAGGGGCGCGTGGTGACTTCCGCGTTTTTGCTTGGAGGATACTTTTCAAAGGAATGGTGCAGGGAGTCGCTTAGATACTTATGCCGCGGCTGCCGTGTATTTCAGGGCAATAACCTTTTCAGCAAGGGTGCATGTTACGGTGCGAGGGAGCGGTTTTTGCCGTCAACGCTTTCAGACGAATATGTCTACCTTTCGGATGACAAGCTTCGCGCCAATATAGGAATGAAGTGCGATAAAGGGCAGGAGGAGATATATTTTCCGATACTGAACGCGGGCACGAGCTGGTATGAGGTAGACAAGGAGTTTGACGTCATGCTTGTAAAAAATAACACCCTTTCGCTTACGATAACGCCGATTGATGGCAGCAGGACGCGCGTGGCAAATATTTCTCTGGAGGGACTGAGCGTGCGTGGCAACAAGACAAACCGTATAGGCATCAGATTTTACATGAAAGACACGCAGGCTGTGTGGATAGAGATAAAGGATAAGGGCTTTGGCGAGCTGTTTCCATCAACGGGAAAGCTCTGGCGCGAGTGTCTGCCGGTTGAAGTTATTTCATAACATATGCTATTTAGGTGGGAGGCGCTGATGAATAATGTATGTTTGTGCGTGGGAAACTACGCTAAAAAACCGTATTATGTGAAGTTGTCAGATGTCAATTTGTATTCGATAGAGGAGCTTTGCTATTATTTCTATGATAAGGTGCGCATTATTGACGATTCGATAATCACTGATGAGCTTGTCAAATGGATAAGGACGGAGTGTGGACTTGATGAGCTTGCAAACGAGCTTGAAATTTATGTGAGAAAAAAAGTGTCTGTAGCGGCGTTTGTGACGACCATACTTCAAAAGACGGGTATGTATGACGACAAGACTATACGGCAGATAGAAGTCATACTAAAGGAGCAGTCAAGCCTTACAATGCTAGAGCGTTACAAAAAGCAGGCTGAGTATTTTTACCGGCAGGGGCGTTTCCGCCAGGCGCTTGTGATATATGCGGAGCTTGCGGAACATATCCCTATGGAAAATAGGGCGGCAAGAGCGCTCATGTATTACAATATGGCCTCGCTCTATGCGCTTGATTTTGCCTACGGGCTTGCGGCGGATTATTATTACAAGGCGTACTGTATAAATCCTGATGACAGGATAAGGCTTGCGTATATAATTGCCTCCAAAAAGTCGATGACGGATTATGCGTATGGCGGATTTAAACGTGAAAATCCCGACTGGGAGGCGGATTTTAGGCGCGCGGAGGAGATGTGCGAGGAGGCTGACAGGAAATGGCAGACATCAAATGAAAGGGAGATTTTGACGCAGCTTGATGAATGCAAGGCAGGCGGCGATACGGAAAATTATCGACGGCAGGCAAAAAGCCTTATATCGCAGCTAAAGCAGGACTATAAAAGACAGACGCAGCTATAGCGAATTTGTTTTTGCAACGATTGTGATTGATGTATTATTATTTTGGGAAAGGATGGCGTACAAATGGGATTATTGGGACGGCTGAAAGGGCTTTTTAAGAAAAAAGACGAATTTTACGAAGATGAATACAATCCCGAATGGGAAGATGCCGGTCTGAGGCGTGAAGACGTGGATATGCACGACCAGATGCAGCGTGAAAATTATATAAATGCCTGCCTTGAACAGATATCGGAGGCATCAAATGAGCTTGATACGCTTGGCGGCGAGTACAGCCTTGTCACGTCATATCTTAAGGATATGGAGGAGATAGAGGCGTTTCCGGAAGAAACAAAGGAAAAAGTGAAAAAGTACGCCAAAGCGATAGTGGATATAGAGGGCAGCAGGGAACGCCTGAGAGAAAAGCGCATGATTATGAGCGAGGAAGAATACAGTCACATGGAGCGCATCGAGCAGTATATGCCTGAGGGCTACGACAGGCTCAAAAAAGCGGAGGAATATCAGGTGCTTGTAAAAAAGGATTTGGGCAGGCTTGACGGCGAGCGGCACGCCTACAATTTCCGCAGAAATGAGCTGATAAATTCGCAGAGAAATATGAAAGGTATAACGACGATATGCGTGGCGTCGATGGTGTTTCTTGCGATGTTGCTTGCCGTCCTGGGGGCGGTCCTAAAGATTGATGTGGAGATTGGTTATCTGATAGCGATACTGGTTTCGGCATTTGCGATAACGCTTATGTATGTCAAATATCACGATTCGCAGAGGGAGCTTATAAAGGTGGAAAAGACAATCAACAAGCTCGTGCTCTTGCAAAATACGGTCAAGATACGCTATGTGAACAACACCAATCTTCTTGAGTATCTTTATGTGAAATATGATGTAAATAGTTCTGTGGAGCTGAATAAGCTTTGGGATAAATATATTAAGGAGAACAAGGCGCGTGAGCAGGAGCAGCAGATGGAGCAGGATATGGAGATTAATGAGAGTTCGCTGATAAAGCTGCTGCGCCGCCATGAGATACAAGACCCTGTGATATGGATTCATCAGGCGCAGGCGCTTATTGACAGCAAGGAGATGGTTGAGATACGGCACAATCTTATTTTGCGCCGACAGAAGCTTAGAAAGCAGATGGAGTATAATGCGCAGGTGGCGCAGGATGCGCAGGATGAGGTGAAGGATATTGTGGCGCAGTATCCGGAGTATGCTAAGAGTATAGTGAATATTGTTTCGGAGTATGAGAAGGCGTTGGCGTGAGGGGATTGTGTATATGAAAAGCGGCTTGCATAATGTAGGAATACGGGGTATTATAATATAGTGTGTTGGTGAAGGGGGCAGGGGGGGCAACTGTCCGAATTTAGTCAAAATATATAAAAACGCGGCTAGGTGCTGCGCAAGACGCCGCTTATTTTATATATTTTGCCTAAATTCTATGTTGTCGAATGAAACTTTTTAATAAATGCCGAGTAATTACGAAAGGTGTTCTCAACTGTCCGAGTTTGTGTGAAATATACAAAAATGCGACTTGGTGCGCGATGCGAAGCGTCGCTATTTTTGTATATTTCACACAAACTCTATGTTACCGAGTAGGGTTTCGCAAACATCTATATAATATTATTATAAAAGGAGGAATTAAGATGCAGCAGTTTACACCGATTAAAGAGGGAAAGGTACGAGAGGTTTATGATATAGGGGAGAACCTTATAATAGCGGCGACGGATAGGATATCGGCGTTTGATGTTATTCTTAAAAACAAGATTACGGGGAAGGGCGCTGTGCTTACGCAGATGTCAAAATTTTGGTTTGATTTTACAAGGGATATTATACCGAACCATATGATTTCGACTGATACAGAGGATATGCCTGAATTTTTCCGGAATGAGCGGTTTGAGGGAAGCAGTATGATGTGTCGTAAGCTTGAGATGCTTCCTATTGAGTGCATTGTGCGCGGGTACATAACGGGCAGTGGCTGGGCGAGTTATCAGAAAGATGGTACTGTATGTGGCATAAAGCTTCCAGAGGGTTTGCAGGAGTCGCAAAAGCTTCCTGAGCCGATTTACACGCCGAGTACAAAGGCGGAGCTGGGGCTGCATGATGAGAATATTTCTTTTGAGCAGAGTGTAGAAGTGCTTGAAAAGATTTATCCCGAAAAAGGGCGCGAGTATGCGCAGAAGATAAAGGACGCTACGATAGCACTTTATAAGAAATGCGCGGAGTATGCTTTGAGTAAGGGGATAATAATCGCTGATACCAAATTTGAGTTTGGACTTGATGAAAACGGGGATGTGGTTCTTGGTGACGAGATGCTTACGCCTGATAGTTCGCGTTTTTGGCCGCTTGAAGGCTATGAGGCGGGTAAGGGGCAGCCGTCGTTTGATAAGCAGTTTGTAAGGGATTGGCTGAAGGCAAATCCTGATAGCGGGTATACGCTCCCGGATGATGTGATTGCAAAGACTATTGATAAGTATAAGGAAGCGTATTCACTTCTTACAGGAAAAAACATTAAGGAACTCTAAGGCGATAAAGTACATCGCCTAAGACTTCCTAAATGTTTAGAAAAACGCAAGGTCGGCGTTTTTCAGTATGATTTTGCAGAACGTGAACGTAATAAGGTGAAAACATTAAGGAACTCTAAGGCGATAAAGTACATCGCTTAAGACTTCCTAAATGTTTAGAAAAACGCAAGGGCAGCGTTTTTCGCTTGGATTTGAGCAAGGGTTAAGGCTTTATAGGGTAAAAACAGGAGAGAAAGTTATGTATGACGAAAAAATTTATGACTGTCTTGCGGAAACAGGGCTGAGGGAGGAGTGCGGAGTTTTCGGCATTTACGATTTTGACGGAAACGACGTGGCATCGACTATTTATTATGGGCTTTTTGCGCTGCAGCACAGAGGGCAGGAAAGCTGCGGCATTGCTGTGAGCGACACGAACGGTCCTGTGCGCAAGGTGCTTTCGCATAAGGGCATGGGGCTTGTAAATGAGGTCTTTACGCAGGACGGACTTGAAAGCATGAAAGGTGACATCGGCGTAGGTCATGTGCGTTATTCCACGGCGGGAGCGTCTACGCTTGAAAATGCGCAGCCGTTGGTTTTAAATTATGTAAAGGGCACGCTTGCGCTTGCGCACAACGGAAACCTTATAAACGCGGCTGAACTTCGCCATGACTTGGAGTACACGGGCGCAATTTTCCAGACGACTATAGATTCGGAGGTAATAGCGTACCACATCGCGCGCGAACGCCTCAATTCAAAGACGGTTGAGGAAGCGGTAAACAGGGCGTGCAATAAGATAAAGGGCGCATATTCGCTTGTGGTTATGAGCCCGCGGAAACTTATCGGCGCGCGAGATCCTTACGGCTTTAAGCCGCTCTGCATAGGAAAGCGCGAGAACAGCTATATTCTTGCCTCTGAGTCATGCGCGCTTGACACTATAGGCGCGGAATTTGTAAGAGACGTGCTGCCAGGCGAGACTGTGACAATCACGCCCGAGAGCGGCATTATTTCAGATATGACAAGAGTCCTGCCTAAAAATGAGCAGGCAAGATGCGTATTTGAGTATATTTATTTCGCAAGGCCAGACAGCAGGATTGACGGCGTGGACGTATATTCCTCGCGCATACAGGCAGGGCGTTTTCTTGCGATTGATTCGCCTGTGGAGGCTGATTTGGTTGTTGGCGTGCCTGAATCGGGCAATGCCGCCGCGCTTGGGTATTCGCTGCAGTCTGGCATACCATACGGCACGGCTTTTGTAAAAAACAGCTATGTCGGCAGGACATTTATAAAGCCCAAGCAGAGCAGCAGGGAGTCAAGCGTCAAGGTAAAGCTCAATGTATTAAAAGAAGTGGTCGATAACAAGCGCGTTATTATGATAGACGACTCAATCGTTCGCGGCACGACATCAGACAGGATAGTGAGAATGCTCCGCGAAGCGGGCGCGAGGGAGGTTCATGTGCGGATAGGCTCGCCGCCATTTTTGTGGCCGTGCTATTTCGGCACGGATATCCCCGCAAGGGAGCAGCTTTTCGCTTACAACAGGACTGTCGAGGACATAAGGAAAATTATCGGGGCGGACACGCTTGCCTATCTGGACATATCACGCCTTGAAGATATGGTGGGGGGACTTAATATCTGCAAAGGATGTTTCAATGGCAAGTACCCGATAGAGCCGCCCAAGGAGGATATACGCGGCGAGTATGATGCGTAAAAAGCATATGTTAAAATTTCTCAAGGGATTAAGCAGCTTTAGGCGTTGCTAAGGCTTACAGGCATAAGATTCAGATAGTTTGGAATACATTTCACAATATTTAAAATGGATATGGAAAGAGGTAAAATATGAGCACAGACAGGTATACAAGCCCGCTTTCGGAGCGGTACGCGAGCAAGGAAATGCAGTACATATTTTCACAGGACATGAAATTTAGAACTTGGAGGCGGCTCTGGATTGCGCTTGCCGAGACGGAGATGGAGCTGGGGCTCAGCGAAAACGGAAAGCCCGTAATCACGCAGGAGC
This sequence comes from uncultured Lachnospiraceae bacterium, assembly GCA_947623805.1. Lineage (GTDB taxonomy): Bacteria > Bacillota > Clostridia > Lachnospirales > Lachnospiraceae > COE1. Next base: position 10,689 of record CANQHZ010000050.1, read on the forward strand.
AGATTGACGAGCTGAAAGCGCACGCGGAGGACATAAATTATGATGTGGCGAGGGAGCGCGAAAAGCTTGTACGCCATGATGTGATGAGCCATGTTTACGCATACGGGCAGCAGTGTCCTAAGGCGGCGGGCATCATACATCTGGGGGCTACCTCATGCTATGTCGGCGACAACACGGATATTATCGTGATGCGCGAGGCGCTGAAGCTTGTGCATAAAAAGCTTGTGAGCGTTATTGATGAGCTTGCGCGCTTTGCGGACAAATACAAGGATCTGCCTACGCTTGCGTTTACGCATTTCCAGCCCGCGCAGCCTACGACAGTCGGGAAGCGCGCTACGCTTTGGCTGCAGGAGTTTCTCATGGATCTGGAGGATTTGGAGTATGTGACAGGCAGCCTGAAGCTCTTAGGCTCAAAAGGCACGACAGGCACACAGGCAAGCTTTCTCGAGCTTTTCAATGGTGATAATGAGACGATAGACAAAATAGATCCCATGATTGCCGAAAAAATGGGCTTTGAGGAGTGCTATGCCGTATCGGGGCAGACATATTCGCGCAAGGTGGACACGAGAGTGGCAAATGTGCTTGCGGGAATTGCGGCGAGCGCGCATAAAATGTCAAACGACATAAGGCTTCTGCAGCACTTAAAAGAAGTGGAAGAACCGTTTGAGAAGAATCAAATAGGCTCGTCAGCCATGGCATACAAGAGAAATCCTATGCGTTCTGAGCGTATCGCGTCGCTTTCGCGCTATGTGATGATAGACGCGCTTAATCCCGCGATAACCTCAGCGACACAGTGGTTTGAGAGGACGCTTGACGATTCGGCAAACAAGAGACTTTCTATTCCAGAGGGCTTTCTTGCCGTAGACGGTATTCTTGACCTCTGTTTAAATGTTGTGGATGGGCTTGTGGTATATGATAAAGTTATCAGAAAGCATATGCTTGCGGAGCTTCCGTTTATGGCGACAGAGAATATCATGATGGATGCTGTAAAGAACGGCGGCAACCGTCAGGAGCTGCATGAGAAGATTAGAAAGCTTTCAATGGAAGCTGGAAGAAATGTTAAGGTTGAGGGCAGGGATAACAACCTGCTTGAGCTTATCGCGGCGGACAGCGAGTTTAATTTAACGCTCGAGGAGCTTCAGTCGGCAATGGAGCCTTCAAAATATGTCGGACGCGCGCCGCTGCAGGTGGAGAACTTTTTAAACAAAGTCGTCAAACCCGTATTGGAGGCAAATAAGGCGGAGCTTGGCGTTAAAGCCGATATTTCTGTCTGATTTTTATTTACGACAATAGAAAATTGTAATAGTTCAGTGTCCAAATGCGGCTTTGGAGCATTTTGTGTGTATAAAGCGTGGAAGCGAAACCGAGGGCTGAACGGTTACAGAAAATTTATAAAGTGTGTTTCCTGTTGTTTACATATCGGGAAAAAAGATGTATTATAAAAAACGGTGTGGACAATTTATACCGAAACGAAGTGAAGGTAGCTGCATCAAATATATAAAGACGCGGAGGTATGACAATGGTCAAGGCGGTAGTAGGAGCTAATTGGGGCGACGAGGGAAAAGGCAAAATCACGGATATGCTTGCACAGAAGGCGGATATCATCATACGCTTTCAGGGCGGGGCGAACGCGGGGCATACGATAGTAAATAATTACGGCAAGTTTGCGTTGCACACGCTTCCGTCAGGCGTATTTTACAGCCATACGACAAACATTATCGGCAATGGCGTGGCGCTTAACATTCCTGTGCTTATGAAGGAAATCAAGTCAATCACGGACAGGAACGTACCAATGCCCAAAATCCTTGTGTCGGACAGGGCGCAGATAGTGATGCCTTATCATGTGCTGTTTGACCAGTACGAGGAGGAAAGGCTCGGCGGCAAGTCGTTCGGCTCTACGAAATCAGGCATAGCGCCGTTTTATTCTGATAAATACGCAAAGATTGGTTTCCAGGTCAGCGAGCTTTTTGATGAGGAGATTTTAAAGGATAAGGTTAAGCGCGTTGCGGAGCAGAAGAATGTTATTCTGGAGCATCTTTACCACAAGCCGCTCATTGACACGGATGAGCTTTTGTCTACTCTGCATGAATATAGAGACATGATTGAGCCGTATGTATGCGATGTCGCTACATATCTGTATGACGCCATAAACGCGGGCAAGGACATTCTGCTCGAGGGACAGCTTGGCACGCTAAAAGATCCCGACCACGGCATTTATCCTATGGTTACATCATCATCTACGCTGGCGGCATACGGCGCTATCGGCGCGGGACTTCCGCCTTATGAGATAAAGGAGATTTATACAGTGTGCAAGGCATACTCGTCAGCAGTCGGCGCAGGCGCGTTTGTGTCTGAAATTTTCGGCGATGAGGCGGATGAGCTCAGGCGCAGAGGAGGCGACGGGGGCGAGTACGGCGCGACTACGGGACGTCCCAGGAGAATGGGATGGTTTGACTGCGTAGCATCAAAGTACGGCTGCCGCATGCAAGGCACTACCGATGTATGCTTTACAGTGCTTGATGTGTTGGGATATCTTGATGAAATTCCTGTATGCACGGGCTATGAGATTGACGGAGAGGTCACGACACAGTTCCCAGTCACATCAAAGCTTGAAAAGGCTAAGCCCATATTTGAAAAGCTCCCTGGCTGGAAATGCGAGATACGTGGCATAAAGAAGTACGAGGAGTTGCCTGAGAATTGCCGCAGGTATGTGGAGTTTATCGAGGAGCATATAGGCTATCCGATAACGCACATCAGCAACGGACCGTCTAGGGAGGATATTATTTATCGGGAGAGTCCGTTGAAGAAGTAGTGGGAAAATATAATCGAAATTTTAGATTTGTTTGATGAATATGAAAAACTAAATGAAACGTGAAAAAAAGACTATACAAAAAACGTATAGTCTTTTTTTCATTTCCATTATCCGCTCTGATTTCGTACATTTTCTTGCACAATCTCCCAAATTTTCAAACAAAAGTAAATATTTTGACATTCTTAATTGATATTTTCGTGCAAATGTGTTAGTATGTAGGGGTAAAGCGCGAGCAATCGCGCAAAGAGGCGTCGGACGGCGCTTCAAAATGTTGTTTTTCTTTATTAAGGAGGAGAATTTATGAAAAAGAAAACATTATCACTTGTGCTGGCATCTGCTATGGCAGTGTCCCTGACAGCATGCGGCGGCTCAAATGCTACGCCTGCTACTGATACGGCAGCCAACACAGAAACCACATCCGCTACAGAAGCAGCGGCAGACACGGAGACAGCGATAGAGGCTCAGACACAGGAAGCTTCCACAGAGGCGTCAGCAGAGTCTGAAGTTACAGTCGAGGGCAAGATTGCTCTTGTCACAGATGTAGGCACTATTGATGACGAGTCCTTCAACCAGGCTACATGGGAAGGCGTACAGCAGTACGGCGACGCTCATGGCATTGAGTACACATACTATCAGCCTACAGAGGACAGCACAGAGGAGAGAATCAACCAGATAGACCTTGCCGTAAGCGAGGGCGCTACTGTAGTAGTGCTTCCAGGCTACTTATTCGGCGAGACGCTTTCAGAGGTTCAGACAACATATCCCGATGTGAACTTCATCGCGGTTGACGTTTCTGAGGGTGACATGACAGCGCCTATCGAGCCTAACGCTTATGCCTGCACATTCAGCGAGGAGCAGGCAGGCTACCTTGCAGGATATGCCGCAGTTAAGGACGGCTATACAAAGCTTGGTTTCCTCGGCGGTATGGCAGTGCCCGCGGTTATCAGGTACGGCTACGGCTATGTACAGGGTATCAATGACGCGGCTCAGGAGCTTGGCGTAGAGGTAGAGGTTAAGTACACATATGGCGGACAGTTCTTTGGTGACGCTAACATCACGGCTAAGATGGAGAGCTGGTACTCAGAGGGTACGGAGATTGTATTTGCATGCGGCGGCGGTATCTATACATCAGCTATGGAAGCAGCGCTCAACTACGACGGCATGATTATCGGCGTAGACGTTGACCAGCATTCAGTAGGCGAGGGCAATGCTTACAACCCCGTGCTTACATCAGCTATGAAGGGACTTACTTCTACTGTAGTGGACAAGCTTGACGCTTGCTTTACAGGCAACTGGTCTTCTATCGGCGGACAGATTCAGAACCTTGGTCTTGCGGACGGCGATTATATCGGACTTCCTACAGACGGCGATTCATGGGCATTCAAGACATTTACAAAGGACGAGTACAATACGCTTCTTGACGGCATCAAGGACGGCAGCATCGCGATTTCAAACGATACTGAGAACCAGCCCGAGGTCGGCGAAGGCGTGACAGTAAGCTACATTGACTAATCAAATTAAAAACATAAGGGAATCATAGAAGTTATGATGAAATGGATAAGGGGAAGGGTTCTGAATGCCTTTCCCCTTTTTCTAAACATGCGCATAGTCAGCGCGGAAAAGAGGCAGGGATGGGAAATAGCGAGTACATTATTGAGATGTTGAACATCACAAAGGAATTTCCAGGAATCAAGGCTAATGATAATGTTACCTTACAGCTGAAAAAAGGGGAGATTCACGCCTTGCTCGGCGAAAACGGGGCGGGCAAATCTACGCTTATGAGTATTCTTTTCGGGCTTTATCAGCCGACGAGCGGCATCATAAAAAAGAACGGAAAGGAAGTAAAAATTAACAATCCAAACGATGCGAACGCATTGAATATCGGCATGGTGCACCAGCATTTCAAGCTGGTGGAATGTTTTTCCGTGTTAGATAACATTATCCTTGGCATTGAACCTACCAAGGGGCTGTTTTTGAGCAAAAAGGGCGCGCGCGAAAAGGTGACGGCGCTCAGCGATAAATACGGCTTGAAGGTCAATCCCGACGCTCTTGTTTCTGATATCACGGTAGGCATGCAGCAGCGCACGGAGATTTTGAAAATGCTCTACCGCGACAACGAAATCCTTATTTTCGACGAGCCTACGGCGGTGCTGACGCCACAGGAGATTGACGAGCTCATGAAGATAATGAAGAACCTTGCAAACGAGGGGAAATCAATTCTTTTCATCACACACAAGCTCAACGAGATTATGGCAATTTCCGACCGCTGCACTATACTTAGAAAGGGAAAGTGCATAGGCACGGTAAACATAAAGGACACTACCAAGGAGGAGCTTTCCCGAATGATGGTAGGGCGCAATGTAAGCTTCAAGGTTGACAAAAAGCCCGCCAATGTAAAGGAAACGGTCTTGAAGGTAGAAAACATGACAGTGCCGAGCAAGGTACATAAAAATAACGCTGTGAAAAACGTGTCGTTTGAGGTGCATAGGGGCGAAATTGTATGCATCGCGGGCATTGACGGCAACGGTCAGACAGAGCTTGTCCACGCGCTCACGGGGCTTGAAAAAATCAGCTCAGGGACAGTCTGGTTTGACGGCGCTGATATTTCCAAGGCAAGCATCAGGGAACGTTCAAAGAGCGGCATGAGCCATATCCCCGAGGACAGGCATAAGCATGGGCTGGTGCTTGACTATACTCTTGAACAGAATATGGTGCTGCAGCGCTACTGGGAGAGCGATTTCCAGAAAGCGGGCTTTATAAAGCAGGGCGCGGTCAGGGAGTATGCGGAAAGGCTTATCGAGCAGTACGACGTAAGGAGCGGCCAGGGACCTGTGACTATAGCGCGCAGCATGTCGGGCGGCAACCAACAGAAGGCGATAATTGCGCGTGAGATAGACAAAAACCCCGATTTGCTTGTGGCAGTGCAGCCGACAAGAGGGCTTGATGTCGGCGCGATTGAATATATCCATAAACAGCTTGTGGCGCAGCGCGACAAGGGAAAGGCAGTGCTGCTTGTGTCGCTGGAGCTTGACGAGGTAATGGATGTATCGGACAGAATACTGGTAATGTACGAGGGCGAGCTTGTGGGTGAGCTTGACCCTGAAAAGACGACAGTTGAGGAACTTGGTCTTTATATGGCAGGCGCTAAGAGAACTACAGCGTAAAAACAGGGGGTAAGGTATGAAAAATAAAAAGAGCAGATTAAATTTTTCGTCGGGCGTTACGTCTGTGGCGGCATCGCTTATCTGCATAGTAATCGGGCTTTTGGTGGGGCTTGTGATTTTGTACGGGATAAACAGCGAAAATGCGCTTGACGGTTTCAGCCGTATCATAAAGGGCGGCTTTTACCTTATGCCAAAGGGAATAGGCACTGTGCTTTCGCAGACGGCTCCGCTTATTATGACAGGACTTTCCGTGGCGTTTGCGTTTAAGACGGGTTTGTTTAATATCGGCGCGGCGGGGCAGTATACGCTGGGCGCGCTTGGAGCCCTGTATTTTGCGCTTGTTCTCCATATGCCCTGGTATGTGTGCCTTCTGGCAGCTATGCTGTTTGGCGCGGTCTGGGGAGCGATTCCAGGCATTTTCAAGGCGTATTTCAATGTAAATGAGGTTATCACGGCGATTATGTTCAACTGGATTGGGCTGTATGCCGTGAACGAGATAATTTACAGGGGCGCGCTGGGCAATATGTACGATTTAAAGACGACAAAGACTTACAGTCTGAGAAATGTGTCGCCGCAGTCAGTTATTCCCGACCTTGGCATGAACCAGCTTTTTAAGACGAAATCGACTACGATTGCGATATTCATAGCGATAGCGGCGGCGATAATCATTTACATTATCATAAATAAAACGACATTCGGATATGAGCTCAAAGCGTGCGGTCACAACAAAGAGGCGGCGAGGTACGCGGGCATAAACGAAAAGCGAAATATCGTGCTTTCGATGACTATTGCGGGCGCGCTTTCAGGTATAGGCGCGGGGCTTTATTATCTGTCAGGCGTGGCGGAGTGGAATCCGCAGGTAAGCACGGCGCTGCCTGCGATGGGCTTTAACGGCATACCTGTCGCGCTGCTTGCGCTCAGCAATCCAATCGGCGTTATATTTGCGGCGCTTTTTGTATCGCACATCACTGTGGGGGGCGGGTATCTGCCGACGAAATATTTCCAGCCTGAGATTGCAGATGTGATTATAGCCGTAATCATTTATCTGTGCGCGTTTGTAATGCTCTTTAAAGGCGTGGTGGTAAACGCGGTATCGGGCAGGAAAAAGAAAAAGGCTGAAAATGACCCGACGGACAATGGCGCGGACGGAAAGGAGGCTGATGCATAATGTTTTTGCTTCTTAAATATACATTGCTTTATGCCGTGGTTTTGATGCTTGTAGCGCTTGGTGGAATGTTTTCGGAGCGCAGCGGCGTTATTAACATTGCGCTTGAAGGTATTATGGCGATAGGCGGGCTTGCGGGAATTATCGTGCTGGTGCTGTTTGGCGGGAAAATGCCTGCGGCGGCGCTTGTGCTAGTGTCGATACTTGCAAGCGCGATAGCGGGAGTGCTTTATTCGCTGCTGCTTGGCTTTTCGGCGATAACATTAAAGGCGGACCAGACAATCGGCGGCACGGCGCTTAATATGCTTGCCACGGCGGCGGCAGTGGTTATCGTCAAGGCGTACAACAACGCGGCGGCAGGAGGCAACGGCTCGGCGTCATCAAAGCTTTCGTATTCCAATACGGAGTTTATCTTCAATGCGGGACCGCTGACTTATAATATTTTCCTGATTATCGGCGTTGTATTGCTTATTGTTGCGTATGTGTTTTTGTACAAGACCAAGTACGGGCTGCGCCTGCGCTCGTGCGGCGAACATCCGCAGGCGGCGGATTCTGTGGGCATAAATGTTTACAAATGGCGTTATGCGGGCGTGATGATTTCAGGATTTTTGGGAGGACTTGGCGGGTTTGCCTATATAGTACCGTCTGTGTCTACTTGGAATTTCGAGGTGGGCGTTACTGGATTTGGCTTCCTTGCGCTTGCCGTTATGATTTTCGGTCAGTGGAAGCCCTTTAGAATCGCGGGGGCGGCTGTGTTTTTTGCAATTTTCAAGTCGCTTGCAAATATCGCCGACGCGACGTTTTTGTCAAACCTGCATTTGTCAAAAAATATTTATGATATGATGCCGTTTATCGCTTCGATGATAATTTTGGCGTTTACGTCGAAAAACTCGCAGGCGCCGAAGGCGGAAGGTATTCCGTATGATAAAGGGGCGAGGTAGAGCGGTTGATGCTGTGATATATAAGCTCTGTATATGATGAATATACAGGGCTTTTCTTTTATCTTATACATTTAATCTTCATCAAATCTTCATTTTTCCATGCTATTCTTTTCCCATAAGGCAATTTATAAAAGCGCTTGCAGCGCGGAAATGAGGGAAAATATGGAAATGTTGCTACAAACCAATGGACTTTGCAAAGCTTTCGGGAAACAAAAGGCAGTTGACAATGTTTCACTAAATGTACCAGAGGGAAAAATCTACGGGCTTCTTGGTCCGAACGGAGCGGGGAAATCTACAATATTGAAAATGATTACGGGAATTTTAAAACCGACATCAGGAGAAATCTACTTCGACAAACGACCATGGGACAGGGCGGCATTGTCTGAAATCGGGGCATTGATTGAAAGCCCGCCAATTTATGAAAATTTGTCCGCGAGGGAAAATCTGAAGGTTCGGTCATTGCTGATTGGCGCGGATAAAAAAAGAATTGATGAGGTATTGCATACTGTAGCTTTGGAAAATACAGGAAAGAAGAAAGCTGGGAGGTTTTCATTGGGAATGAAGCAGCGGCTTGGCATAGCAATGGCGCTGTTGGGCGAGCCAAGGCTCTTGATACTGGACGAGCCTATGAATGGGCTGGATCCGATAGGAATAGATGAGCTTCGCAGGCTGATACGCTCATTTTCGGCTCAAGGGATTACGGTCATACTTTCAAGCCATATTCTTTCGGAGGTTCAACTGCTTGCGGATTATGCAGGAATTATTTCGGGCGGTGTCCTTGGGTATGAGGGGGCGCTGGAGCATGGGGAAAATCTGGAGGAGCTGTTTATGAAAGTCATCAGAGAAAGCGAAGGGGGCGGTAAGAACTATGTTTAATATTGTAAAAGCAGAATATATGAAAACAGGGAGGTCGATGGGGCGCGCGTTTGTATTGGCGTTTCCGTTAATTACATTTGTATTGGCATTTGTACTGACTATGGGAATGGCAAACGCATATGCGGAAAGCGTGTGGAACTGGTGGTATACGCTGCTGCTGCCTGTAATGCTGGCGGTTGTCTGCTATATTTCCATGGCGGGAGAGAGGAAAACAGGATATTATAATCTGGTGACGCTTCCGATTGGAAAAAGGAAACTGATGATGGGCAAAATCATTTATATGGGATGTACGGTTTTGGCGTCAAATGCTGTTATATTTGCAGGCGCCGCGTTGGGCGGAGTTTTATTGACTACAAGCGTTCCGCAGGGCGGAGCGGCGGCTGCGGTATTGGCGCTTACGGCTGTGCAGCTGTGGGAGATACCGTTGTTTTTGTTTTTGAGTATACGCTTTGGAATAGCTGCAGAATTACTGGTATGTCTGTTTCTGACGGTTGGCGGTACGATTGCCGCTCAGACGGGGAAATGGTATTTTTTTGCTTCGGCGGTTCCTATGCGGATTTTGTGTCCGCTGCTTCATATACTGCCAAACGGTATCAGAGCGGAGGCAGGAAGTCCGCTTTTGGATATGGGAGTAGTCCCTGTAGGCATATGCCTGTCTGTCGTATGGTTTATCCTTGCGACGCTTTTGTTTTTAAATTGGTTCGATAACAGAGAGGGAAAATAGAAATGTTTATAAGAAATCTTTATGCGGATTTGCTCAAACTTAAAGGACTTCCTATCGTATATGCGCACATTATAATTCCGCTTGTAACAAGCGGGTGTTTTTTGGCATACTATGCCTTTTCAGGCTGGAGCGTGAATGAAAAGCTAATTGGCTTTTTTCAGACAGTCGGAGCGGGCTTTCCCGCCTTGATTGGAATATTTACGGCAAGCGTAACGGAACAGGAGCAGAATGCGGGCGCGTGTCAAAATATGCTCGCTCTCCCTCGGAAAATGTCGGCTTTTTTGTCTAAGCTGGTGCTTTTGCTTATATTAAGCCTGTTTTCAGTCGCATTGACAACAGCGTTATTTTGGTTTGGTTTTTGTAAAATACAAGGAGGCAGCCCGATTAGCGCAGCAGCATACATAAATACGGCGTTTATAATGTGGTGTAGCAGTATTCCGCTTTATATATGGCAGATGCTTCTGGCTTTCCGATTTGGGAAAGGGGTGTCGGCTGGAGCGGGAATTATTTTTGGGCTTGTAAGCGCGCTGATGCTTACAAATTTGGGAAAGCTTGTCTGGAAATACCTGCCTGCTTCGTGGACAGGCAGAATACCGTATACTTATCTGCGTATTTTGATGGGAGAATATAAAGCGGCAGATGAAATGAGTGCTGTAATGCCGATAGCTGTTGCGTTTACAGCGCTTAGTATGGTATATTATTTATTTCGGACAGCTTATTGGGAAGAAAGCAAAGCCTTGGAATAAGGAGAAATGAGAGGAAATATGGCAAGGATTTTGGCAGTTGATGATGATACGGCGATTCTTGAGATGGTAGAGGCAATTTTGGGCAAGGATGGTCACTTTGTTACAAAAGCATGCGGCATGCATGAAATAGATATGGAGAAGCTTAATGCTTATGATTTGATTTTGCTGGATATCATGATGCCTGAAACAGACGGATTTGCATTATGTTCAAAAATCAGGAGGCTTGTTGACTGTCCTGTTTTGTTTCTCACTGCAAAAACGGAAGAAAGCAGTCTGGTAAAGGGCTTGGCATTGGGGGCTGATGATTATATCTGCAAGCCGTTTGGCGTTATGGAGCTGCGGGCGAGAATATCCGCGCACCTTAGGCGCGAGCGTCGGGAACATTCCGTTAAAATGGCTGTCGGGGGCGTCTGTTTCCATTTATCATCAAAACAGGCTGTGATAGATGATAAGGAAATACCGCTTACGAGGGCTGAATATGAAATCTGCGAGTTCCTTGCAAGAAATCGCGGACAGGTATTTTCAAAGGAGCAGATTTTGGAGAATGTATTTGGATTTGACAGCGAGAGCAACGACAGCACAATCACAACCCACATAAAAAATATAAGGATGAAGCTTTCAGGCTTTAACTGTATGCCGATAAAAACAGTCTGGGGGATTGGGTACAAATGGGAAGAATAAAAAAGAAGGGTAACACTTCGCTGGGCGGGATTTTTTTTAGATATGTTATGGGTATGCTTTGTGCGCTGGCAGCCTTGGGAGCGGGCACGATTATTTTATTTAATATCCTTGTGAATACAGGCAGTATATATCCTGCAAATTACGCGGAAAAAAAGATTAATGAATCCTATGATACGCTTCAAAGCGCGGTTGAAGTGACACAAGACATTATACCGCCGCTTTGTTATTATGCTGTGTTTTCTGAGGACGGGGCTGTGCTTAGCGGAAATATGCCAACGGATTCTATCGAAGCCGCAAGGAATGCCGCTAATCATAAGGCTGTGTCAGGCGTTGGATTTTATAAGGTGGTTCCGCGTTCGGACGGATGCATTGTGCTGCGATACGGTCTGACGCCGCAGTATCAGTCCGCGTTTTTAAGGGAGCATTTCATAGAGCCGCAGAATTTGATGACATTTGCAGTAGTGTTGGGCGGGATAGCGATTATTTTGCTCTCATCGGTGTATTTTGGCAAAAAAATAAAGCGGAAAATCAAGCCGATAATGATTGCGGCGGGGGAAATTAAAAAACAAAATCTTGAGTATGAGGTATCATATTGCGGCGTGAGGGAGATTGACGACTGTTTGAAATCAATAGATGAGATGAGAAATGCCCTAAAGCTTTCACTTGAATGTCAATGGAAGACTGAGCAGGAAAAAAGCAGGCAGATGTCCGCATTGGCGCATGACATAAAGACGCCGTTGAGCGTCGTGAGGGGAAATGCAGAGCTCCTTTATGAGACAGAGCTGACTGAGGAGCAGAAAAAATATGCCGATTATATATCAGGCAGCGCATATCAGATACTAAGCTATGTACAGACCTTGATAGAAATGACAAGGTCGTCATTTGGATATCAATACAATTTTGAAAAAATAAGGACAAACGTTCTGCTTGGCGACATAAAAAATCAGGCTTTGGGATTGGCGGAGGTTTGCCATATCAGAATTAACTGGAAAGAGCAGTATGTCAGCGAAACGATAAGCGTGGCTTATGAACAGGTGGTGAGGGCTGTTATGAATGTTGTAAAAAATGCGGCGGAGAATACGGCGCAAGGAGGAGCGGTGGGCATTTATATTGTGGAGCAAGGGCAGGAGATGGTGTTTACTGTGGAAGATGCGGGCAGCGGATTCACAAAGGAAGCGCTGCTGCATGGAACGGAACAGTTTTTTATGGATGATGAAAGCAGAGGCGGCGGCCATTACGGTATCGGTCTGTTTTTTGCCAAGACGACAGCGAAAAGGCATGGAGGCTGGATACGGCTTTCAAATTCAAAGGAAACAAATGGGGCAAAGGTGGAGATTTGCTTTCGGATTGACGGGGAGTGTGCTATTTAGATTCGTCACTGTTATCATGGTTTTTCCTGTCAGGCAGCCTCTCAATGCAGAACATCAAAAGCCAAGCCAGTATCGGAATAGCGATAATCCCGAAAAACAGCCCGAAAAATCTATTTCCTGCCTCGCCACTGTCAGCCAGAAATGCGGAAACGACATATGCGATAATTAAAGCGGCGATAGCCGCAAGCGCGATTATAGCCACAAGCCTTTTCATATTTTTTTTCATAAAATTCCTCCGTTGCGTTTAAAATCAGACAGATATTTTGTGAAATCCTATTAAAACCAAAATCAAACTGAATAATGCTCCAAATTAAATAAAATTATAATAATAATTTGCAATAAATGCAAGCGTTCCCTTTGACTTTCTGCAAACTTTGTAATATACTATTTACAGTCCGCTGTATCAGTACGGCGGTTGATAACAACGAAAGGATGTAAAAGTATGTCAGAGAAAAATACATTATTAGACCAGTGGAGAGCGATGGCGTATAACGACCAGGCTGACAAAAATCAGCTCCAGAAGCTTTGGATTGATTATTTTCAGAAAGAAAAGGAAATTTATCAGCAGCTTTTGACAAACCCTGATGAGGAAGTAAAGGGCACTGTAAAGGAGCTTGCTGAGAAATATAATGTCGACATTATGACAATGACGGGGTTTCTCGACGGTATAAATGAGAGCTTAAAGACGCCAAATCCTATCGAGGAGATGGACGAGAACACGCAGGTAAGCCTTGCGTTTGACAAGGAGCTGCTTTACAAAAATATGGTTGCGGCAGAGGCGGACTGGCTTTATAACCTTGAGGAGTGGCATCCGATTTTTGACGAGGCAAAGCGCAAGGAGCTTTACAGGGAGCAGAAATCGTCTACGACTGTGGTAAAAGCGGCAAAGGTATATCCAAACGATCCGTGTCCGTGCGGCAGCGGCAAGAAATACAAGAAATGCTGCGGAAAAAATAAATAAGAGAATAGAAAAAATTTACAGAAAAAAACTCTTTACAATATGGTTTTTTAGGAATAAAATAGCCATATAGATCAAAGAATAAAGACAACACATTGACGAGACGAGTAAAATATTGCAGCGTACCAGAGAGGGATGCATGGCGTGTCTGTGCGATATGGCATAAGGCGTGCCGCGGCTGGAAGCGTCCTTGCGCAGGATATTTGAAAACCACCTCTGAGCGGCTTTAATCAAGCCCGTTGATTACGTTATAATCATGAGTGGTCTGCGCGATAGTTGCAGCGCAGGCAAGCAGGGTGGAACCGCGGTAATTCGTCCCATGCATTACGGTAAGTAGTGTATGGGATTTTTTATGTTTGAAAGGAGAAAAGGGAATGGAAGAATTAGCAAGGGAATTAAATGAAAAAACGGCAAATTATACTGCATATCTGTTGCCAGCGCTTTGTTTTGTGCTTGGCGTATTGGTTGGATTTGTCCTGTCGCCAGTTAAGAGCGGTAAGGTAAGCATATTAAGCGGCAACAGCATAGGCTCAGGCAACCGTCTGGATATAACTGGAAATAAGTCGGATAAAGCCAAAAATAACAACTAATTATGCCTGAAAAATGCAAAGTGGCAGAATATATTAGTTGCAAAACAGTGTAATACAATAAAATGCTGATGCCAGTAATATAAGCCGTTAAGTCGGCGGAATTGGAGGAGAGAAGATGAAGATTACATTAAAAGACGGTTCGGTAAAAGAATACAACGAGGCTAAATCAATAATAGACATAGCCTCTGACATAAGCGAGGGGCTTGCGCGCGTGGCTTGTGCTGGCGAGGTTGATGGGGAGCTTATGGATTTGAGGACGGTGCTTGATAAGGACTGTGAGTTAAACATTATCACGGCGGCAGACCCCAAAGCATTAAAAGTAATACGCCACACGGCGTCGCACATACTTGCGGAGGCGGTAAAGCGCCTTTTCCCCAATGCGAAGGTTACGATAGGACCTGCAATCGAGGACGGCTTTTATTATGATTTCGACTCAGATCCGTTTTCAAGGGAGGATTTGGACAGGATTGAAGCCGAGATGAAGAAAATCATCAAGGAAGGACATGAAATCACGCGATTTACTCTGCCAAGGCAGGAGGCAGTCAAATTTATGGAGGAGAAGGGCGAGCCTTATAAGGTAGAGCTTATCCAGGATTTGCCAGAGGACGCTGAGATAAGCTTTTACGATCAGGGTGGTTTTGTAGACTTGTGCGCGGGACCTCACCTTATGAATACCAAAGGAGTAAAGGCGTTTAAGCTTACTTCGTCTTCGATGGCATACTGGAGGGGCGATTCAAACAAGGCGCGTCTGCAGCGTATTTACGGTACGGCTTTCAACAAAAAGGAGGAGCTTGCCGAGCATCTTGAAAAGCTGGAGGACGCAAAACGCCGCGACCACAATAAGCTTGGGCGCGAGATGGAGCTTTTCACGACTGTGGACGTTATTGGGCAGGGGCTTCCGCTTTTGATGCCAAAGGGCGCTAAAATCATACAGAAAATGCAGCGTTGGATAGAGGACTTGGAGGACAACGAGTGGGGCTATATCAGGACAAAGACGCCGCTGATGGCAAAGAGCGATTTGTACAAAATTTCGGGGCATTGGGACCATTATAAAGAGGGAATGTTTGTGATGGGCGATGAGGAAACGGATAAGGAGGTTTTCGCGCTGCGTCCTATGACGTGTCCGTTCCAATATTATGTGTACAAGGCGACGCAACATTCCTACAGGGATTTGCCGCTGCGTTACGGCGAGACGTCTACACTTTTCAGAAATGAGGATTCAGGCGAGATGCATGGACTTACGAGAGTGCGCCAGTTTACTATTTCCGAGGGACACTTAATCGTGCGTCCTGACCAGATGGTGGAGGAGTTCAAGGGCTGCCTTGCGCTTGCAAAGTATTGTCTGACAACGCTTGGCGTGGAGGAGGATGTGACATATCATCTTTCAAAGTGGGATCCAAATAACCGCGAGAAATACATCGGAGAGCCCGAGGTTTGGGAGCAGACGGAGCAGCATATCAGGGATATTTTGACAGAGCTTGAAATTCCGTTTGTCGAGGATGTGGGCGAGGCTGCGTTTTACGGACCGAAGGTTGACATAAACGCGAAGAACGTGTACGGCAAAGAGGACACCATGATTACGATACAGTGGGATGCCCTGCTTGCCGAGCAGTTTGACATGTATTTTATAGACCAGAATGGCGACAAGGTGCGTCCGTACATTATCCATAGGACGTCAATGGGGTGCTATGAGAGGACACTTGCATGGCTTGTTGAGAAATACGCGGGCAAGTTCCCGACATGGCTGTGCCCTGAGCAGGTGAGAGTGCTTCCTATTTCAGACAAGTATGAGGCGTATGCCGAGGAGGTAAGGAAGGAGCTTGCAAAGGCGGGAATAAGCGCGACATGCGACAACCGCTCTGAAAAGATAGGCTTCAAGATACGCGAGGCAAGGCTTGACAAGCTGCCGTATATGCTTGTCGTAGGGCAGCAGGAGGCGGAAAACCACACTGTATCAGTCCGCAGCCGCTTTGAGGGCGATGAGGGCGCAAAGAGCCTTGACAGCTTTATCGCGGCTGTGTGTGAGGAGATACGGAACAAGACTATCAGGAAAGAGAATGTGCAGAGCGAATAAGCAGCAATCTGATGTAAATTTTTGAAAATTAAAATTATTGAAATGGCGCATACTAAATTTCGGCGCGGGCATACTACGTATAAGTTCATGTTTTGGACTTAAACATAGGAGCTGTGGCAGCGCGGCGCTCACTGCTCTTATATAAAAACGCCGCGCAGAAATGAGGTATGCCATGACAAATTTAAACTGTGGAGCTGTAAGCTGTTCTTATAATAAGGACAAATGCTGCTGCAAGGGGGATATTCAGGTAGGCGGCAAGCATGCCAGCGACTGTGAGAATACGTGTTGTGAGAGCTTTCACAAGCGAAGCGGCGACGTGTACACGAGCGCGATTTCCCACCCAAGCCCTACGATAAGCATTGACTGTGAGGTGGCAAAGTGCATATACAATGCGGACTACCGCTGCAGCGCAGAGCATGTGGACATCAAGGGCAGCAATGCAGATACAAGCCGTGACACGATATGCGCTACTTTCCGCGAGAAGATATAAGGCGCTGTCGATGGAAGCAATGTATAAATAAAATGGGAAAAGGGGTCATCTGAAAATATAGAAAAAAGCAGTTGACAAGAGCCGGATACTGTGTTAAATTATTAATGTTTGAAGCAGAGTATCCGCTCTCACCCTATGGCGATTGGGCTTATAGGCGTTAATAGTTTTTAAGGCTTTGTGTCTTGTACGGATTTATTTTGGTACGGGGCATTTTAGGTTTATGGAATTAAGCGGATAGTTATGCTGTCCGCTTTTTATTTTTAATTATAAACTTATCGACTGACGGAGAGTATCGTCAGGTGACGCTTTAATGGAGGTGTAAAGGTTATTAGCGATTTAATGATTAACGAACAGATTAGGGACAGGGAAGTACGTGTTATAGGAGAGAATGGTGAACAGCTTGGCATTATGTCCCCCAGAGATGCTATGCGACTTGCTGATGAGGCAGGCGTTGATTTGGTTAAGATAGCGCCCACGGCAAAGCCGCCTGTATGCAAGCTTGTAGATTACGGCAAGTATAGATACGAGCAGGCAAGAAAAGAAAAGGAAGCCAAGAAAAAGCAGAAGATTATCGACGTGAAAGAAATCCGTTTATCTCCAAACATTGACACTAATGACTTAAACACCAAGATAAACGCTGCCCGCAAATTTCTCACTAA
>CANQHZ010000051.1 GCA_947623805.1 uncultured Lachnospiraceae bacterium
TTTCCCTTTCCTTTACGAGTACAGAATTGTAGATTGATGATTTTGTATGAATAAGGAGCGAACTGAATTGAACAAAGAGTTAAAAGTTATAGATTTTTATTGTAAGAAGTGCAAGAAGAGTATGAAAGTTTCATACATGGTTACAGGTAACAGAAATTATCCGGTACTGCCGAGAGTTATGATGAAATGTCACCATTGTGGTAGAGTAATGACCTTGAAGCATTTCAAGGAAGGTGAGCTGCTGGATAAGGTAGAACAGGATAAGTATTATATCTGATACATACAGTCAGGCATCAGATGCTGCGGCAGATATTTGGTCGCAACAGGACAAGACAATTAAATTAGTGGTCATCATGATATGGGAGACACCTGCAATAAGCGTAAGCTGATGATACGCAAAGGTGCCATCCTAAGGACGCATGAAAAATTAGAAACCAGTTTGAGGACTGGAACTGTTTTTCATGTGTCCTTTTTTATTTGCTAAAAATTTCATGTTGGAGGAGTTTTTCCAGACCTTCAAACGTTTCTAGCCACAACGGAAGCGAAAGGATAGATGAGAAATTGCAGCAAATAAGTTATAATAGTGTTGAAGACATTACAGATGATATAAGAAAACAAATTGGATGGAGAATACAAGAAAAAAGGATTGAGAAGGGAATTACAGCAGTAGATTTAAGTACCTATTTAAATATAACAGCTAATCAAGTCTCAAGGATTGAAAGAGGTTGTGCCGGGATTGATATTTACAAGTTGATTGTAATTTGTAAAATCCTTGGAGTATCGGCGGATTATATATTGTTTGGAGAAATGAAGGAAGAGAACATAACTATTTGTAAAGAGCAGTTTGAGGCAATAAATGGTCTTATCAGCATGTTCGGAAAGGAAAAATTATGATTGAATACATAACACTATCAGATCTTGTTAAGAAAGTGTCCCAGGATGCTGTTGAAAAGGGAAAGGAAATATTTAACACAAAGAAGATACGAGAGAAGTATCTTAATATATTTGAAATGATGAATATTGATAGGGATAAATTGAAAGCTTCTGATGGCAAAAAATCAAAGGATTTCAAAATTCCAAAGGACTCCCAAAACTTTCTAATTAATGTATATTGGTTATACTCGGATGCTGATATGAAAAAAATGCGTAAAGGATTTTTTGAACAAGCTAGTTTAGAGTCTATAGCTGAATTGTTAGATGGTTTTCGTGAAATGATATTGAAACTTGATATTTCTGAGAATGATAAAGATGAAATGATATCTAAAATGTATCTGAGAACAAAGTACCCATATCTTCAAAGACGAGCTGAGGTACTAAAAGAGTTGGAAAATATTAAGCTTGATTTTTGTCCAGATTATCAAGATGATGCTAGGGTAGAAGATGAATTGCAAAACTATGTGGATAATAATGATATTAAAAATATGATTGAGATGGATAATATATCTGCGCAAAGGAGATTTAGGTATTATGACATTCTGGATAATTTAGATGTAAATGATCAGCTGTTATTTACTTCGTTTGTCTTAGAAGATATTCGATGTATGATAAAAAGACATCATGAGTTATATAGTTATATTTCGGAAATAAGAACGTGTGAAATTAATGATGCAGCTGAACAGAAAGCTCTAAATATGACAAGTGAAGAGGAAGAATACGCAACTGAAGATTTTAATTATTCTATTAAGTTGCAAGAAGAATTGGACAAGAATGAGGAATATAAGGACTTATTATTAGAAAGAAAGGAAATATTGCGTTCTAATGGCTTCATCAATAAATTACAGCCAAGATTTGAGGCTATATGTGAAAGACTACAGGAAATAGATAATGAAACTCAAAAGAAACTATGGGGAGAGGTGGTATTGAAGGATTCTGAAGATGAGGATATAGATTTTAGTTTTCGGGACACCAGTGAAAATGTATTTCAAGAAGCACTAAAAACATATTGTGATAATAATAAAAATAGAAGAGAATATGAAAAAAGAATGGGAATGATAACGGATGAAGAAAGATTAAGAGTAAAAGAGTTTATTGAACAGCTAGAAGCACAACGTAAAAAGCCTCAATGAGAATACCCCTTTTTTAATATTAAAATTGGGGGAATCGAATCAATGTAAAATATGTGTTTTAATTGCAGTGGTAGAAAAATTACCACTGCTTTTTATTTTGCATGAGAGGAGGTGAACAGAATGACATGGACTGATTTTAATGAATATAATTCGGACGTACAATTTCAGATTGGTCAGAGAATTCAAAAGTTGAGAATAGATAAAAAGATTGCAGCGGTTGATTTAGCTGCTGTACTAGACATCCATAGTAATCAGATGTCTAGAATTGAGAATGGACGTGCAAATTGTACTGTACCTCAATTGTATGTAATTAGTCAGATTCTAGGTTGTTCTGTTGATTACCTCCTATTTGGGAAGCAACGCTTGACTATTTCACAGGAGCAGGCGGATTCCATTAAGGGCTTGATAGAAACATTTACAAAATAGTCTTTTAAAGACTACAAATAATGAAAAGTTAGGCTTTATAGGCAAATCATAAAAAGTGAAAGTGTTCTATCATAATCATGTGCTAAGGAACAGCACACCACGAGAGTGGAGGCGCCAAAACTCTCCAATACGAAATCGTAAAGGAGACAACAAAATGAATAAAAGAGATTTTAACGTAGTAGGAAACGAAGGTACAGATAATCAGGAGCTTGCAAAGGGTATTGCATTTGTAAAGTCACGCAGAGCAGAACTTAATGTAGTCCAGATGGTCGAGAATATGCGTGATCAGGCAATGCCTAATGGAGTAATAATCAATGATGCGTATTGTGATCGTTCAATGACAAGGGACTATGACAGAGAAGGTCTGAATGCTTTCTTTGCAACACTTAAAGAGGAAGACTTTGAGGTTGTAGTAGTCAGAAGCCTGAATGAGATCACAGATGACATTTATGATCTGGAAGAATTTGTGAATACCATTACTGATATGGGCATATGGCTCTATTCTCTTGAAGTCGGTCCGGTGCCAATTACTGTATCTCATGCAGAGGACTTCGGATGCTAAAGGAGTTCTCTAGTAGAGAAGCAGCAGGAAATCTTTCGGGTCGGGACAAACAAGTCCCGGCGGTGAAGGATTGCAGATTTACACAGACTGCGTTCGGAACAGTTGTACATGATTCAAGTGGGAAGTGGCTTGGTCAGTACGAGACAGAAGATGCAGCTGTAGAGATGTTAAGAGAAATGGCAAAGGACATTGGAGGGTACGACGATGAAGTATGAAGGATATAAAATTGGTCCGGTGATTCGTGATATCCGTAAGGACAAAGGACTTCTCATTGAAGAGGTTGCTGCTAAAACTGGAATAAGTGTTTCTACACTTGGACAGGTGGAGCAAGGAGGAAGAAACCTGAGCATGAAAAATTTGTATATGCTTATGGAAGTTTATGAAACAGACGCAAATAGCTTACTTGCAATAGAATGTACACCGGATTCGTTAGATTCGAGACTAAAGCGGTTACCTGCAGATAAGCAGGATTATTTGAAAAAGACATTTGATTTTATGATAGAGCAGGCTTTGAAGTCAGCATAGGAGGCAGAGAATGAGAAGAAAGATTAAAAAGATGGATTGCATAGAATATCTTTCAGTGCAGGCTCCATTGGAAAAAGTAAATATGCTTGAAGACAAGCAGAGCAAATATATACATGAATTTGTAAAGAGAAAAGAATATTCAATCGTGGGAAAGATGAGACGCAATGGCTTTTCGCAGAGAGATGTTGATCGCCAGTGGAATCAGATTGTGAATATGATCCGCAAAAAGCAAATCAGTGGAGTAGTTGTTGCGAATATGGCAGCTATATCCAGCAGTGTTGCGGATGCTTATTTTAAGGTAGGACTGGTTATTGAAGCAGGCGGCATTGTGGTGACTGTAGATGAGGGCAAATTGGATATGCACATCAAGAAGGGAGCATAGATATGAGCAGACGAACAGAAAAAAGAAGATATGGTAAGTATAATAAATATGATGTTGTGTATGCAGATTTTGGAAAAAATCCACATGGCATTCAGGGAGGGATCAGACCAGGAATAATTATTTCATGTGATGCCAGTAATCATGATGGTGCACCGCAGGTGTCAGTAGTCCCTTTGAGCAGTAAGTTAAAGGATATCCCGGTACATGTAATTTTAAATCCGAAGGATGTGAGTGGATTTGGATTAAGTAAGATCTCTGATTTTATGCCTGAAGATGCACAGACAATTTCAAAAGGCTGCATTAGAGCAAAAAGTGGAACTGTCATTGAGGATTCAGGCGTGAGAGAAGAAATAGACAGAGCATTGATACGACAGTTTGATCTGTTACCTGTAGCTCGCAAAATGGTAATGGAGGAGTTAGCAAATGGACAGCAGAACTAAAAAGACTAATAATAAAAGATTTGTCAGATATTCAGAAGGTGCAGAGATGTATTCAATGAGTGTGTCAAAGTTTATGCAGTTAGCGAAGGATGCAAAGGCATGTTATAAAGTGAATCAGCTGGTGTTGGTTAACTTGGATATTATTGATGAATATCTGGAGACTTTCCATATTGTAGATGACGAGTTTTATAAGTAATTATGAGAAATGACGCATTTAATATAGAAGAAATACAAACAAGTATGGAGAAAAATGAGCCAAGAGAGAAAAAATGTATTGACTTTCGGTCAGACCAAAAGTATAATATGACTAAGATATGAAGGAGGCATACAGATGGCTAGAACTGGAAGACCAAAAGCAGATAAACCTTTTGATCATAAGGTAACTGTTAAATTCAAAGAAGAGGAATACCAGATAATGGTTGAGTATGCTGAGACTCATAATCTATCCATTTCGCAATTGATTAGAATGGGTGTTGAATTACAAATGAAGCAGCAGGCTAATCAGTAGAACAGGCTCTTTTCTCCGGAAAGGAGAGAATAATGGCTTGTAGAAAAGATGGTAAAGGCAGAGTATTAAGAAAGGGTGAGGGTTACAGAAAAGGCGACGGAAGATACTCATATGTATATATTGATCCATTAGGCAAGAAAAGAACCATTTATGCAAAGTCTTTGGTAAAACTTCGAGAAAGAGAAGAACAGTTACAAAAAGACCAGTTGGATGGACTTGATATCTATGTCGCAGGAAAGGCTGATGTAAACTTTTTGTTTGACAGGTACATATCAACTAAAACAGAATTGCGCAGCACTACTTACAGTAATTATTTGTACACATGGAATCATTTTATTCGTGATACATTTGGCAAGAAGAAGGTAAGAGATGTGAAATACTCAGACGTGTTGTTCTTTTATACAGATTTGATTAACAATCAGGGATTACAGATTAATACGCTTGAGACAATTAACACAGTACTAAGACCTACATTTCAGCTTGCTGTGAGAGATGATATCATAAGGAAGAATCCGGTAGATGGAGCATACTGTGAAGTAAAGAAGCGTAATGGTGGTGCCAGAAAAACAAGGCGAGCGTTGACTGTGGATCAGCAGAGAAAATTCATGGAGTATGTAGCAAAGAATCCGTTCTTTTATCACTGGTATCCATTCTTTGTATTTTTGTTAGGAACTGGATGCAGAATAGGAGAAGCAATTGGGATACGCTGGGATGATATTGATTTGGAAAATCGAATCATTGATATCAATCATAGCTTAACATATTACCAGAGAGCGGATGATTCATATAAATGTGAGTTTAGAGTATCTTTGCCAAAGACGGAGGCAGGTAATCGTAGAATACCTATGATGCAGCAGGTATATGATGTGCTTCAGGAAGAATATGAGAGACAGAAGCAGGAAGGCTTTTGTGTTGAGAATGTGGATGGAATGACCAATTTTGTATTTACAAACCGATTTGGGATGCCACATAACCCAGCAGCAGTAAACCGGGCAATCAAGAGAATTGTGGATACACATAATTCAGAAGAAGAGGTGGCTGCTAAAAAGGAGAAGAGAGAACCTGTTATGATTCCAAGATTCTCCTGCCATATCTTCAGACATACGTTTGCATCAAGATTTTGCGAGAATGAAACCAACATCAAAGTAATTCAAGAGGTAATGGGACATGCTGATGTATCGACTACCATGAACATATATGCAGAAGCAAACCCAGATGTTACCAAATCAGTAATTGAGAAATTATCAAAAAATATGGATATTTTTTAGAAAAGAGTCCTGCGATTGAACTCTTTGAAGATTGAAAAATATACCTATTCATACTGTGACAAATATGTTATACTTGCTAAGTATTGTTGTGTTTGACACAGCAGTACATGCATAAAATAAAAAGACGTATTTTAAGGCGAATGACATCTTTTGGACGCACAAAAGTCAAAAAAACGTCCAAGAGTATCCAAGTATATAGAATCCGGGAAAGCCCATTTTCCAAGGGTTTGCAAGAATATACAAGAGTTAGCTTAGCAATCAAAAAAATTCCCGACGATGAGGACATTGGAGTGAGGAAGGCAGTAAAATCAAGGGTTTGCGGTACTTGAACTTGTGAACTACAACAAATTTACAACGCATAACGAAGAATAATGAGCGTTAATTAATAGTTGTATTCGTGAATCCAATTCAATATTTTGTACTATAAGGACATTTTTCTAAAAGAAAATTTTAGGGAAGTGTCCTTTTATTATGGTCAAAAAACAAAATAAGGGAGATATAGGTTTATGGGTAAGTTTACAGTAGAAGAAATCAATCGGATGTGTGTTTTTGGTGCAGGACAGAAACGGCATGGTTGCGGATATAAGGAATGAATATCCATATCTATTTCTATGACAGTACAGGCCATGCGGTTTTGAATGTGGCAGACGGTTTGGAAAGTATTGAAACAGGCCGATAAACACCCGACTTTGGAAAAATCAGCTTCAATCTTGAAAAAGCGAAATTCCGTAAACTTTGGTATTAAAAAGCTATGTTATTGATTTCAATAGAAAGATAGGATATAATCGATTTATGATGTAATTTGTCTATTTTCAATGTGAATATGAAATATAGAAAAAAAGCACTCGAATTATGCAGTTAGAAAATTTTTATAGAACTGATTCAGTGTCGCATTGATTACCTACACTATTAAAACATGATTTTGAATTAATGAAAACAGATGAAAGAGCATAAGATATGAGTCGGGAAAAAGAAATTATAAAAATCAGTGTTCTTGGAATTTTAGTTAATGCCATATTAGTAACATTCAAATTGACAGTAGGCTTTTTAAGCAATTCAATAGCTGTCATTTTGGATGGAGTAAACAATATGACAGACGCGCTGTCTTCAGTCATTACGATTATAGGTACGAAACTGGCAGGCAGGGCGCCGGACAAAAAACATCCTTATGGATATGGCAAGATTGAATATGTCAGTTCTGTCACCGTAGCGCTTATCATTTTAATGGCGGGGTTGACTGCTTTTCGGGAGTCGTTTGACAAAATACTTCACCCGGCTGCCGCGGACTATTCTGCCCTGTCCCTTTTTATTATTGCGGCGGCTATGGTAGCCAAGCTGATTTTCGGCCGTTATGTGAAAGCAGCAGGTAAAACATATCATTCGGAAGCGTTGATTGCTTCGGGGACGGACGCAATCATGGATGCATTCGTATCTTTGTCTACCCTTGTGGCAGCGGGGATAAGCATGGCATTTTCAGTAAGCATAGAGGGAATACTTGGCGTTGCGATTTCGGTAATTATTATGAAAGCAGGGATTGAAATTTTGTCGCAAAGCCTCGGAGATATCATCGGGACAAGAACGGACAGCCGCCTTTCTGCAGAGCTTAAAAATTTCATATGTAAAAATCCCGCGGTTTTAGGTGCGTATGATCTTGCGCTGCATCAATATGGACCGGAGCGTATGATTGGTTCCGTACATATCGAACTGCCCGATGAAATGACGGCAAGAGAAATACATGGACTTACCCGTCAGATAACCGAGGATGTGTATATGACTTTTGGGATTATTCTCACCGTTGGCATATATGCGACCAATACTGTGGGAGAAGTTTTTACCGAAATGAAACAGACTTTGTCAGATATTGTGCGGGAATATCCTGAAATCCTGCAAATGCATGGCTTCTACGTGGACACGGAGAAAAAACTGGTGTATTTTGATTTGATTATTGATTTTAAGGCAGAAAATAAAGAAATGACAGCAAATGATGTGGTAGGGCGTATGAAAGCACGGTTTGGGGAATATGAATTTATTGCAGTTTTGGACAGCGATGTCAGCGATTAATGGCCGTCATTAAATAAACCTTTTTAGAAAAAGTCAATACAGGCTTGTCAAAAAATAAATGAAAAAGACGGTAATCGTATTTTTAATCTGTGCGTTAAATCTGCACTCGGGCGTTTGAATTTTCGATAACTGTTATAAACGGCTATGAAATCCAGCAAAAATTTCATAGCCCTTTTCTTATAGTCGCCTACTTAACGCCGTTGTCACATATCTTCTTATCGAACATCTTCTTGTCAAACTCAGCATTAAAATAATAAAAATTCTTAAAGTCCAGCTTATTCTTAACCATCTCAACAGCCTCACCAAACCGCTGGAAATGCACTATCTCACGCTGCCTTAGATACTTCAGCGGAGCCCTCACATCAGGCTCGTCAATCACGCGCAGCAGATTGTCATACACGGTGCGCGCTTTCTGCTCCGCAGCAAGATCCTCATAGAGGTCTGCAAACGCGTCGCCCTTCGACTGAAACTCAAGAGAGGTAAAAGGCACGCCTGCCGCCGCCTGCGGCCAAAGTCCCGTGGTGTGGTCGATATAATACGCGTCAAACCCCGCCTCCTTTGCCTGCTCAGGCGTAAGGTTTTTCGTAAGCTGGTAAACCATAGCGCAGATAATTTCCATATGGTTTATCTCCTCAGTGCCGATGTCGGTCAAAAGCCCACCGACTTTTTTGACAGGCATCGAATATCTCTGCGCAAGATATCTCATTGACGCCGAAAGCTCACCGTCAGGCCCGCCGTACTGACTGATGATAAGCTGCGCCGTCTTCGGGCAGGTCTTTTTTATTTTTACAGGATATTGAAGTCTTTTCTCATAAGCCCACATTACAGATTACCTCCTTCCCAAGGCAAAGGCCCCTCGCCCCACGTGTACTTGTCCGTGTCGGGCGTTCCAGTCATGATTGAAAGCTGCGTAAGCGGATTATACTTTTTCGCATAGTCGGCAAGACCGTCAAGGCGCTTTTGCAAAAGCTCCTTGAGAAGCTTTGTGCCGTTAGGACAGTCAGGGTGGGTGTCAAGATAAAGCGTGAGGTCGTTTATCGCAAAGCCTACCATACATATATCGTCGAGCGCCTTTTCCTGCTCGGAAAGCTTTGCATCACTCCCCTTGCCGCAGAACGGGCACGGAATATCCTCCGCGGCATAAAAATTCATGTTAAGGCACGGAAAAATAGTGCCGCTGTAAAGCGCAGTGCCAAGCTCATACGGCTCGCACCATTCCTGCATAGGAAATGAGCCCATTGCAAGCGTCTCAGCGGTAAAATTACAGTTGCAAGAAGCGGAATTTTCCATAATAATACCTCATTTCCGCGCTGTATTTTGCGCATATTTAAGTTAAAATCAATAGTTACAGTAATATTTTCTGAAAAATTGATAATTATTATGAGAGTAGAAATATGGAAAATAAAATTTATTATTAATAGTAAGCTTTTATCCGTATAGCCTGATTATGGTCGCCAAATTCTTCGCCAAAGAGGACGCAGCCACCGCAGTTAGCCGTATTTTTCGGCACTTCAATGCGAAAAGTAATGTAGCTGTTGTAATCAATGCCAAGCGATTTAAGCGTGACCTCGGAGAGCCTGCTCGTGCCGTCAATAAAAACTCCTTCATTATTAATAATGAGCGTTTTCAAAAGACCATACTGTTTTGACGCGTCCTCCCACCACTCAGGCGATATATAGCCGCGCCGCCCGCCGTAATTACCGGGACAAACCCATTTTCCAAGCACAGTCCCGTTTATTGAAAAATAAATATCTGACGGAAAATCTTCGTCGGCATTTGGCGTGCATGAGGAAATCTCAAAGGAAATCTGAAGTTCATTCAGTTTTTCTCCTGCCTGTAAATGGTTTGGCAGGTTATACTCGATATATCCGCTTGAAAACCACAAAATTCCAGCGTTAAACCTTTCAGGGAACGAAAACGCCTTTGGATTGTCAAGCGAACCGATAACAGCTTCGCCCGTAGCAATGCCGCACAATGGGGCGACATTTGAAGCCGTATAATACCCGACGCGTATATCATCGGAGTAGCATGGGCGTGACTCCGCCTCGGGCGCAAGGTCAATCACAAGCCTGTCGTGCCTTGGACGCACAAGCTTCATGGTGCCGCGCTTGCCCGATGCAGCCTCAACACGCACAAGCCCCGCCTCCTCAAGCTTGGCGACATGTATGGACACGGCGCCGTTTGTGATGCCAAGCGTTTCCGCAATCTCATTCATGCTGAGAGTGCTGTCACGGTAAACCAGTTCCATAAGTCTAAGGCGCATAGGAGCACTGAGCGCCTTGAATACATTTTCAGCCTCGCCTATTGAGCGAAAATACAGCATAAATATTTCCTCCGTTCAAACAATATATTTTATCGGAAACTATTCTTTGCTTCCGATAAAAGGTATAATATATTAATACATTTTAAGTATATTTGTAACGATTGTTAAAGTCAATACTAAAATAATTTACTTGAAACCAAAGTAAAAAGATGGTTATTGTAAAAAAATCTAAGCAAAACTTTAAATATTTATAAATAAATTATAATTGTAGACAAAATTACAAATAAGGTGTATTCTGAAAGAAATTAATAAATAAGGTTAAATGTACTGATAAAATTGTGTTTATGCGAAATTACACACAGCTAAAGCGGAGGAATTTATTTATGAAAACAGCAAAAAATAACATCTGGAATTTTAATAGTGACATTGAAAGTGAGGCATGCGGCGACGGTGTAGAGCGAAAAATTCTCGCATATGCTGATGAGATGATGTGCGTGGAGAACCATTTCAAAAAAGGCGCAATCGGTGCAATGCACCATCACCCCCACACGCAGATTACCTATGTGGTGTCAGGCGAGTTTGAATTTACGATTGACGGCGAAAAGAAAATTGTAAAGGCAGGTGACGCGCTTTTGAAAAGAAATTCAATAGAGCACGGCTGTGTATGCCTTAAAGAGGGAATACTTCTTGATATATTCAATCCAATGCGTGAGGAATTTGTATAAAGTACAAGATAAGCATTGCATATCTATGGAAAAGAGCGGTAATTTCTTATTGATTATAGAAATATTAGCCATAAATATATTGTAGTAGCAAGAGGATAGTGTGAAAAGTAAATTTTTGACACTACCCATCAAGAATGGGGGATTAGTATTATGAAAAAATCAAAATTAGCAGCAATAGGAATAACAATTGTATTTTTATTATCAGGCTGCCAGAATGATACGGCAGCAAAACAGAATGATGAGCTTCAGCAACAGATTTCTGAGCTCCAGCAACAGGTAAGCGAGCTCCAACAGGAGCTTAGCGCGGAAACAGACGCAAAGAAAACGTTGGAGAGCCTATTGGCATCATCAAGCCTTATGATTTCGGAGGATACACAGTCTTCTGAAATATCAGGCAATCAGGATACTTCCCAGGACTCTGCACAGCCACAGGAAAATCAAGATGCGGTTCAGTCTTCCGCACAGCCACAAGGGAACCAAGATGCAGCTCAATCCTCCACACAGCAGAACAACCAAAACGCACAGGCAACACAGCCACAGTCAGCATCAAGCACACAGGCACACCACGAAGAAACCCACCACACAAGCTCATCACAGCCCTCCGCTGACACCTCAAGCCAGACGACGGGCAATACGACAACATCAACCCCACAGCCACAGACCGAAAATGCAGCCACAGCCCAGACAAAACTTGACGAGCTGTCAGCCACAGTCGACAGCTATACAAATGATGTAGCCTCTATCCTTTTAAGTAGCGCAAATAAAACAATTGAGCAGTTTTTCAACTACAAACAGACAGCGGAGCAAATCGACAACTCACTTGACCAGTATGAAGACTGGCTTGAAAGCCAATACAACCAAAAAGCTATGACACGCGATGAATACAAGAGCTACGAGCGCGCTCTCGACAAGCTCGAGGATAAACTCGACGCCGCAGAGGACGACTTGGAATATGCTTTCGGTATTGATGATTAAGCAGTATAATTTAGAATTAAAAATAGTAATAATTAATCTAGTTTTATCAAACTAAAAACTGGCTAATAAGCGGCCTAGAGGGAAAATATGTTCCATGAAGACCTTTGGGAAACGTCTGTGCTTAGTGAAGCAAGGGACTGTCGCTTTAACGAATGAGAATTCAGTTAAAGCGACAGCCTCGTTTTTATAGTTCTTGAAGATAATTATTGCGTTTTGAGGTTCAATATATTATTAGAAAGAAGAATAAAAGTGACATTCGTGAAGTAAAATATGCGGACAATATTTTCAGAACGGATAATAACGTCTGAGTACATGGCTGTGTGAGGTTATTGTTGATTTAGCAATTCCTTTGTGTATATTACCGAAGGCAGTCTATAAATTATGTATAATGTCGTTTGGGACATATCAGCTATGCTATGTATTGATTTTGCGACATCTGCAGAAAAATTTGCAGGTGTCTTTTTATTTGCCTTAAATTACAGAATAAGGTAAAAAGCTGGCGAATGAATACGGCAGAAGCATGAGCTTCAAGCTTAACTGGTAAAGTATGGCACAGACTGACGGTAGGTATTGATAAAGTGCAGCCTGCCAGTACGATGTGCTATGATTTTGTTTTGATAAATGTGAGAGGAGGTCGTTAATATCGCAGTTTATGGTTACATACGGGTAAGTACCAAGGAGCAGAATGAGGACCGGCAGCTTATTGCGCTCCACGAAAAAGACATTCCAAATAAGAATATCTATATGGATAAGCAGTCTGGCAAGGATTTTGACCGTCCGCAGTACAGGAAGTTAATGAAAAAACTGAAAATGGGCGATTTGCTGTATATTCTGAGCATAGACCGCTTAGGAAGGAATTATGCGGAAATCCAGAACCAGTGGCGGATTCTTACGAAGGAAAAAGGGATTGATATTGCAGTTTTGGATATGCCTCTGCTGGATACCAGGCAGGACAAGAATTTAATGGGGACGTTTATTGCTGATTTGGTACTTCAAATACTGTCGTTCGTCGCCCAGAATGAACGAGAGAACATAAGAAAACGACAGGCAGAGGGGATAGCAGCGGCAAAGGCAAAAGGCGTTCGTTTTGGCAGACCGGAAAGAGAAATGCCGGAGGATTTTGAACAGATTGTGCTTGAATGGGAACAAAAAAGGCTTACGTTTGAGAAAGCCTTAGAACGGTGCGGCATGAGTGAATCAACATTTTACCGCAGATTACGGGAATACAGATTGACACACAAAAAATGAAAGCTGTCAAAAGGTGTACTTTTTGAAACTTTCACTAGCAATAATATTATATATATATATCAATCAGTTTGCAAGTACTTTTTGCAGATTCCTAAGTTTTTCCCACTAATAAATCAGAATAATTTCACTTTTTTCACAAATGTAAATTTTAAATATGAAATGATTCTGTTCAATAAGGAGTATTGTCAAAAAGTACACTTTTTGACAATACTCGATTCAAAGAACGGAGGCGGAGTCCGTGCCTGTGAAGAAAGCAGGAGCAGAAACGGCATCACAGTACAGAGGCGGTGATGAGTTACTGCAGGACGGCAGGAAGATATGTAAGGCTGTACATCAGTACAGCAAAGGAAAAATCAGCAGCGAGGACATGGATGTGCTCATGGATATAGGACATGGGTGCATGGTTGTTAAAAATTATATTTATCAAAAATATGGGGGAATCAAAAGCCTTTCAAAGGTATATTCCGGCTATGAGGTTGATTCTGAAGTCAGGGCAGCTGGATTTAGGGAAAAGATAGGTCTTCCAAGCGTGTATTTTTCCGCATCCGTAAGCAGGGCATTAGCTGATATCAAGATTATGTGGGCACAAGTCAGAAACGGAATAAATGATGCCGTCATCAGGAATGAACGATTTTCGCCAGAGGACAGGCACTATATCCGCTTTGTACTTAGAACAGATATCTGTTATTGGAATATATTGAACGAAAAAGCAGCGCCGCTGCCTGAAAAGATACAATATGGATATGAAAAAGTCGTTGCAGAGCTTGGAAACGGGAGCGGAGAGCGCATTAAAAACCTCAACAGGTATATATGCAGGCAGACGAGAAAAAGGCTGCACAGACAGCATACAGATAATGAACTGTATTTTACCATCAAAAAGCAAGGCTATAGATATGGAGAATTGGATGGGGCACATGGAATATTTCTTGCGACAAAGATAAACAGAAAAAGAATCTTTATACCGCTGACGGACCAAAATACCTATGACAGAATGCTTGACATTAAACTTAATCCCCAAAAGAAGACAATAGAAATAATAATATCCCTTTTTGTAAATATAAGGCGGCATGAGGACTACACAAATGAAGTCGGCATCTCGCTTGGCTTGTGGAATATGATTACGACAAGCACAGGAAACGTATACGGCAGCGAATTTGGCAAAATGCAGAATGAGATTTCTGATTATATTTTAAAAGAAATGCGCCAAAACGGAAAGATGAAGGCATGTGATACAAAAAAGTATGCAGCAGACAGGGCAAAAATGGACGCGGCTCTCAAGAATTACATAAATAGGGAAATTAACAGAATGCTGGATAATGAAAAGCCTAAAGCAGTATATATGGCAAAACTGCCGCGTAATTCGGGCATGCCTATGAAGGGCACGGGCGACACCTATTTTCTCAAGATGTGGAAGAAAGGCTTTGTAACGGAACGGATACAGTGGAAATGCCAGAAAAATGGAGTCCAAATCATAGAAGTAATCGGAAAAGGCATTGGTACTGAATGCAGTGTCTGCGGGAAGAAAGGACATATAGAAGGCGAGCGTTTTCAATGTCAGGTATGCGGGTTTGAAGAAAATAAGAAAATAAACAGCGCAAAAAATGCCCTGATTAGAGGAAAAACAGGAAAACAGCTCAATAAGCATTTCCCACAGACCAATAATAAGAAAGCTGCAAAAGAAATGGCAGGACAATAAATGGTCAAGCGATCCGTCTGGAAGATGAGCCGATTTGGAAGTCGGTTTTACCGCAGACATATTAGCTTTAGCAAATGTAATGCGGACTGTGGCAGACGGTATCTTGATATAAAAACAAAAAAAGGCGTTGGGGATATTCAAAAACAGGTACG
Organism: uncultured Lachnospiraceae bacterium; assembly: GCA_947623805.1. Lineage (GTDB taxonomy): Bacteria > Bacillota > Clostridia > Lachnospirales > Lachnospiraceae > COE1. Next base: position 15,298 of record CANQHZ010000051.1, read on the forward strand.
CCTGTATCCTGCGAACTTAGATTTCCCACGAATGGGAACTGAGAGTAGCAGGAAACGAAGCCAAACTGATTTGTTTGGCACCGTCTAAATGGGCGGCTGTGGTTCCTTATTTATCCAATGTATTGCGCATGGCATCTGACTGTCATGCGCAGATAAGGCAGGAAGCGGCTGTGAAAGGAGTCTAGGCTATATAATGAGAAAAGCGCAGAGAAAAGAAATATTAGATATCATAAACAGCCTGCAGAAGGCCCATGAAGAAATAAAGAATGCGCTGGCGCAGAATAATGCTGCTTATGCCCAGGATATGATTGCAGAATGTCAGACAATGGCGGTATCCATAGGAGAAGCCATTGAAAAATCAGAAGGCGAAGGACATATCAGCGTATCGTGCCTTGAAGAATACTGTGAGCTGTTGTTTCAGGCTTATGAAGACATCAATGGCGGAAACGCAAATGTAAATAAAACATATAAGATATTGCGTAAACAGCTTATAAAAATAGAAAACAGCATAAAAAACGATATTGTTGTAAGGAAAGAAATGGTGTTCTTTCCTTATAAAGCGTCTATGTGGGACAGTTTGGAGAGCATTTATCTGGCGGCGAAAGCAGATCCGGAATGTGATGCATACTGCGTTCCAATCCCCTATTATGATTTAAATTCAGACCGAAGTCTTGGAAAGATGCACTATGAAGGGAATGATTATCCGAAAGATATCGAGATTACGGACTGGCAGGAATATGATTTTGAGCATATCATGCCGGATGTTATTTATACGCATAATCCTTATGACGATTGGAATACTGTCACAAGCATTCATCCGAGGTTTTATTCGGCAAATTTAAAGAAATATACGAACTGCCTTGTATATGTGCCATATTATGCAACAACTGGCGGTATGAGCGAGGGACAAAAGACGCTGCCGGTATATTTTAATGCGGATTATATCGTGATACAGTCGGAAAAGTACAGGAAGTTTTTTGATACAAGAATACCGAATGAAAAATTTCTGCCATTTGGTTCGCCAAAATTTGATTCGGTGATAAAGAAATGCCAGAATCCTCCGCAAGCTCCTGCAGAGTGGAAGGAAAAAATGTATGCAAAAGATGGCAGTAGGAAAAAAGTCTACTTTTATAATACGTCAATTGGTGGGATGCTTGACAACACAGAGAATTTTTTGAAAAAGATGATATATGTGTTTGATAATTTCAAAGGCAGGGATGATGTTTGTCTGCTATGGAGACCGCATCCGCTGATGGATTCTACTTTTGACAGAATGAGACCGCAGTACAAGCAAAGGTATGAGGCTATTAAGAAGGGATACGTGGAAAGCGGGATAGGTATATACGATACGACGCCGTCTATTGAGGACACTATTGCGTTGAGCGATGTGTATATTGGGGATTCGGCTACAAGCGTGACTTCACTTTTTGGTGTTGTTGGCAAGCCGATGTTTATGCTAAATAACAGCATAAATACATTGCCGACGGATGAGGACAGGAGGGCTGTAATGTTCCAGACGCCGTTTCAGACGATGGATGGTTTATACCATAATAAATATTATGTGTCCTATAACAATCAGCTTTATTACTCACCTGATAATGATATGAATTATAAGTATTTCTGCAGCCTTTCTGAATATTCCGGAGGTGGATATTACAGCAGGGCATTTGATTATAAGGATAAGATATATGTGTTTCCAAGTAATGCGCAGTACATCCTTGTGGTTTCACAGGACAAGATAATACGGAAAATAGAGCTTAAAAATGAAATAGAGTACTCAGGCGCATTTGCTGGCTTTTGGATTTATGGAGATTATGCATTTCTGCTCCCAAACAGGTATCCTGCGCTTGTGCGTTTTGACATGAGAACGGAAAAGATAACGTATGTAGAAGGAGTAAGCGAATTTAATATTAACCGCATAAATGATGAAAGAATACCTGCACTTAGGTTTATATGGCGGGAAAATATGTATTTTATGAATCCTGAGGGTACGCGCCTTTTGTGCATTGATATGGATACTTTAAAAACATCGGTGCGTTCAGTAAATATTAATAAATTTATTATAGGGGCAGGTTTAAAGGAAATAGACAGTGAGGATTTTTGGCTTATTCCATATGAGGGTACACTAATAACGCGTTGGAATGCGGATACAGGTGATATAAAGGAATATAATCTTGCCGTAGATGGGATAGAGGCAATAAACAGAAGGTATAAGACAAAAGATAATAAATACATATTTGGAAGTATGGCTTTTATGGATGATGAGATAATTTTTTCACCAAACTGGGGAAACAAATTTGTTAAATTAAATCCCGATACGGGAACAGTGCAGGAATGGATATCACCGTTTGATACCTCTGCAAAGGACATAAGTCAGTATAGGGGCAACTGGGGGATCGGATATTTTGTGAGGGATATAGCAGATTTAAGCAGGTACGGATTCGTCTATGCTCCGCAGAGGAAAATTTATGATATTGACCTGCGTACGAAAGAAATAAAGGAAGTATATCAATCATTTGATGAAAAAGACATATATGACTATGCGGACGGATATGGGAAATCATCACAATGGACGCAGTACTGCTGTTGGGAATCTTGTTTTAACAGCCTGAAGGATGAACTGGATGGCAATATACATGGAGATGCGTTTGACAGAGGGCTGCAGATGAATGAGTATGCCCGCATAAATGCCAGTCCGAATGGCGATAGCGGAGAAAAAATCTACAGATATGTAACTGAAAAGTTTAAATAAAAGGTCTGGGAATGGGAAAAGTGATATGACTAGAGTGATCACATATGGGACTTTTGATCTTTTTCATGAAGGTCATTACCGGCTCCTGCAGAGGGCGAAAGCGCTGGGCGATTATCTGATAGTAGGCGTTACTACTGAAAATTATGACCGCGCCAGAGGCAAGCTTAATGTTGTTGATGACCTGATGACGCGAATAGAAAACGTCAAAAGGTCAGGATTTGCGGATGAAGTCATAATAGAGGAATCAATAGGTCAGAAGATAAGCGACGTACAGAAGTATAAGATTGACATATTTACCGTAGGAAGCGACTGGACAGGCGTGTTTGATTATATGTCTGATTATTGCAAAGTAGTGTATCTGGAAAGAACTAAAAATGTATCCAGCACGATGCTAAGAAATCAAAATTTTAAGATACAAAGGATAGGAATAATAGGGACAGGCAGGATAGCAGGCAGATTTCTGATGGAATCAAAAAGTGTCAGCGGCGTCAGTGTGGAGGGTGCGTATAATCCGCGTAAAAGCAGTGCGGAAAGATTTGCCCAAAGATACGGCATAGAAGTTTTTGAAACATTAGATGAGCTTTATGAAAGATCGGAAATAGTATATGTGGCATCGCCGCACGAGACACATTATGAATATGTAAAGGGCGCGCTTGAACATGGAAAGCATGTCATATGCGAAAAACCGTTTGTCTTAAAAAACGAACAGGCAGTGGAGCTTTTTGATATAGCAGACCGAAAAAACAAGATTCTTTTTGAAGGAATAAAGACGGCGTACTGCCCGGGATTTACCAAATTAATGGATGTGGCGCGCAGCGGGCTTATCGGAAGTATCAGATATGTGGATGCATGCTTTACAAAGCTTGAAGATACCGCATCAAGAGAACTGACAGACGTAAAATATGGCGGAAGCTTTTTGGAGCTTGGCAGCTACTGTCTGCTTCCAGTGCTGAAGCTTATGGGGCGTGATTGTGAGAGCATAACATTTGACAGCATATATGGTCATGAAAATATAGATATATTTACCAAGGCATCATTAAGGTTTAAGAAGGGGCTTGCCACAGTGACATGCGGACTTGGGGTGAAAAGCGAAGGAAGGCTTCTGATAGCGGGCACAAAGGGATATATAACAGCGGAAGCGCCGTGGTGGAAGACGACATACTTTGAAGTGCATTTTGAGGATGCATCAAAGGTGGAAAAATATTCTGACAGATTCCTGGGCGATGGACTTAGATATGAGATAAGCGATATGCTGAACCAGATAAACGGAAACAGTAAGAGTGAATTTAAGCTGACCAGAAGTGAAAGCATAACAATGTCGGAAATAATGGAAACATTTTTGAAAAAGGAAAACAGAATATAGAATGGAGAGGTGACGCGGCATGAGAATATGGGCACACAGGGGATGCAGCCAGAATTATCCTGAGAACACGCTGCTTTCATTTGAAAAGGCAGCACAGATAAACAAGCTTGCGGGAATAGAGCTCGACATACAGCTTACAAAAGACAAAGAGCTGGTGGTTATCCACGATGAGAGAGTGGACAGGACTACGGAGAGCATCGGATTTGTAAGAGATTATACGCTGGCAGAGATTAAAAGGCTGCACATATATGCAGACAGTAATCCGCCTCAGCAGATACCGACTATGGATGAGGTGTTTGATTTGCTGGAGGACAGGCTCAGTTCGGGAATGAAGCTTAATATAGAATTAAAAAACAGTATATACCCGTATCCCGGAATGGAAGAGAAGATAGTGAAGATGGCTGCGGACAGGGGACTTGAAAATGCAATAGTATATTCAAGTTTTTCGGCTAAATCCATAGAAAAGCTGAAAAAAATGGAAGTGCCGTCAGAGCTTGCAATACTTGATACGAGGGTTTCGGACTGCCTGTATAAGGCGAGAGGCGGCTGCGGTGCGGTGAGTCTGCATCCGTTTTGGAGGGCGATGGATCTGACGAAGGCAGAGCTTGAAGGCAGGACAGTTAGGGCTTGGATGAGCGGGCATCTGTATCCTGAGAAGCCGACGGGGACGAGGCTTGATTTTAAGCCACTGGAAGAGCAGGGAATAACGGATATCATACTGAATGAGCCTGAAGCATATTTAGGATAGATTAAACCGGACCTTGACAATTTCATACTTTATGTGAGGATTTGTTTGCCATAGTGTTTCTGCTTTGGTATAATGATGACAGAATGGAGGGATGCGTATGGCATTGGTACAGAGAGATAGAGTAAGAGACGAGAAAATCAACGGTGTGATTTTTGATATGTCACCGTCGCCGCGACATGAGCACAGTATTATCAATGGGAATCTTTATGCAATAATCAAGGCAGGACTGAAAGACAGTATCTGCAAGGTGTTTTATGGGGACATAGATTATGTATACAATCCTAATTCAGATGATTATCTGGAGCCTGACATTATAATATGCTGCGATAAAAATCAGATACGGGGTAATTCATATTATGGCACCCCTAAATTTGTCGCGGAAATAATAAGTCCGTCAACTGCTAAGAGGGATAAAACCATAAAGAAAGACATTTATGAAAAGGCTGGAATTGAAGAATATTGGATTATATCTCCTATTGAAAGGGCATTGGAGATTTATCATCTGAAAAATGGCAGATATGAGCTTGTTGAAATGTATGTAGTGGAAGATGATGAAAAGAGCGAGCATTACAATATAAAGACGGAAGTGACGCTCAGGTGCTTTCCGATAACCATGACGCTTGAGGAGATATTTGCGATATAAGGAAAAGCATAGAATATTAATGGCATAACGGAGGAATGTGTATGGCATTGGTACAGAGGGACAGGGTAAGAGACGAGAAAATAAATGGCGAGATTTTCGATATGTCGCCGTCGCCCAGCTTTCAGCATAGTGTAGTAACAAATAATATTAACTGCAAAATCAGAGATGGCTTAAAGGATAGCTTATGCCTGGTATTTATGGAGAATATTGATTATAAGTATGATCCTGAGTCGGATGACTATTTAGAGCCTGACATCATTATCTGCTGCGACAGGAGCAAGATAAAAGGCAACTCATATTATGGCACGCCTAAATTTGTTGCAGAAACGATAAGTCCGTCAACCGTAAAAAGGGACAGGACGATAAAAAAAGATATTTATGAGAAAGCGGGAGTTGATGAATACTGGATTGTGTCGCCTGTTGAGAGGGCTTTGGAGATATATTATCTTAACAATAGGAAATATGAGTTGGTTGAGTCGTATGTGGTGGAGGATGATGAAAAGAATGAGCATTACAATCTGAAAACGGAAGTGACGCTTAGGTGTTTCCCGATAACTATGACATTGGAAGATATATTTACGATATAGAGGAAATATAGAAAAAAATAAAATCAAATCCTGATATAAAGTATGAAATTTTTAGGTGCTTTATATCGGGATTTTTTAATTATGGAAATTGTATTTATATAAGCTATTCAGAGGAGAAAACATGAACTATGCAATAGTCCTTGCCGCAGGAGTCGGGCAGCGTATGAGGAACGGCGGACTTCCCAAGCAGTTTTTAAAGCTTATGGGAAAGCCGATTGTGATTTATACACTGGAAAAATTTGAACAAAGTGATGAAATTGACAAGATTATTATAGTGTGCCATGGCAGCTATGTCGATTATATGCAGAAACTGTTGGATATTTACCAGATAAATAAGGCAGTCAGGGTTATTGTTGGAGGGAGCGACAGGCAGAGCAGCTTGAAGCATGGGCTGGATACGGTTAAGTTAATGGGTGCCTGCAATGATGATGTCGTGTTGATTCATGACGGGGTACGCCCGTTGGTGAGCGAAGTTACAATACAGGAGAATATACGGATAGCAAAGCAGCATGGCTGTGCAGTTACAGCGCATCCTGTGACTGAATCGGTTGTAATAACAAGCACGGAAGAAGCGAGGATGTCTGATTTTAAAAAGCGTGCGGACACATATTCCCTGACCGCACCGCAAAGCTTTAAATTTGGAAATATTATGGATGCTTATGAAAAAATAAGAAATATAGATGCAGGTGATGTGCCGCTCTTGGACGCTGCGATGGTTTATGCAAGGACAGGTGGAGAAATACATCTTGTGAAAGAGCAGGGCGTGAACATAAAGATAACAACGCCGGAGGATTATTATTTTTTGAAAGCCATATTGGAACTGGAAGAAAACAAGTATGTGTTTGGATTATAGAAAAGCAGGCGCATATAGAGATAGTGATTATTATGTTATGAGTGCCGAATGCGGAATGTGAGGATTGAAATGGTAGAACAGAGAGATATAGACATCATTTTTAAAAGCCCGATAGAGTGGGAATGTTTCCGCAATAAAACTGTGCTTGTAACAGGAGCGACTGGGCGGCTTGGTATGTATATTGTGGAAGCGCTTAATAAGGCAGACATTGACTGGAACTTGAACATGACAATAATAGCGCTGGCGAGAAGTGCTAAAAAGTTAAAGCAGGTATTTGGAGAGTCGCTCAATCTTCCGAATATACATACTCTTGTACAGGATATAACGCAGAAAATATGCTGGGAAAATGAAATAAATTATATATTCCACACGGCTGGGGCGGCAAGTCCGATGGACTTTACTGATAATCCCGTGGGAACGCTGTGGGGGCATATACAGGGGACACGGAATGTGCTGGAGCTTGCGCGTGAGAAAAAAGCGGAAAAGGTAATGTATATGTCAACGGTTGAGGTATACGGCGAATGGAAGTCGGAGGAAGGCATAAAAGAAGATGACATGGGTGTAATGCGCTGTGACAATGCAAGAGCATGTTACCCAGAGGCAAAGCGCATGTGTGAGACAATGTTTGCAAGCTACGAGGCACAGTATGGCATACCGTATGTGGGCGTGCGTCTGTGTCACACATTCGGACCAGGGATATCGCTTAATGACGGGCGTGCATTTGCAGAGTTTATAAAGAATGTTGTTGAAGGAAAGGATATAGTGCTGCAGACCGACGGCAGCGCAGCACGTACATATACATATGCGGCTGACGCTATAGGCGCGGTGCTGCTTGCATTTACTAAAGGGAAAGAACACTGGTACAATATCGCAAATCTTAATAATCTTATCAGTATTAGAGAGCTTGCTGAACTGATAGCGGGGCTTGACCCGAATAAAAAAGTCAAAGTGATTTATGCGAATGACGGAGGGCAAAAGTTGAAATACCTTCCGTTTAAGCTTGGCATTATGAATGTTGACAGGATAACGGGACTTGGGTGGAAACCGCGTGTAGGATTGGAAGAGGCATTCAGGTATACGCTGGAATCGTTTATTCAAGGAATTGCTTAACGATTAGTTAATAAAAATTTTCATTAGTATAGTTGATAAAGAGGGAGAGGAAAAAATGAGAATACTTATATGGGGTACAGGACAGTTATCGTGGAATACGGCAAAGGAGATTTCAGAGAAGGATATAATAGGATATATTGATACTTATGCCACTCAGAAGGATTTTGCAGGTAAGCCTCTTTATATGCCTAAAGATGTGAATGGTTTGGAATATGATGCAATTTTAGTTTCTACAATTTATGGGGAAGAAATATTAAAGACTTGCAATGAAATGAATATACCATTAAGTAAAGTTATTTTCGCTTATGGAAATATTAAGTTGGCAGACATAAATAGCGATTATGATTTTGTAACAAGGATATGTGGAGAGCAGTTTGCTAAGTGCATTAAAAATAGGTATCACCTAATACGTGAAATAGAAGTAGACCTTGGGATGCAGAAAAAGGAATTTGATATATCTGATTATTCGCAAGAAAGATTTTATAATAATGACTATGTAAGGCTGAAGACTTTTGAATTATTGGCTGATGAAATAAAGCAGGCAGATATTAAAGGGGAAATAGCTGAGTTGGGGGTATTCAGGGGAGAGTTTGCAAAATTCCTAAATCTGGCATTCCCGGATAGGACGCTGTATTTGTTTGATACCTTCGAGGGATTTGAAGAAAATGAATTAAAAAAAGAGGTAAAACAGGACCAAGTTGCAGTAGTTCGCGAAATATATAAAAATACATCTATTCAGATTGTAATGGATAAAATGGCGCATAAAGATAAAGTTGTTATTAAGCAGGGCTTTTTCCCAGATTCTTTAGAAGGGCTTGAAGAAAAGTTTGCATTTGTTTCGATAGACTGTGACTGGGAAGAATCAATATACCAAGGATTGAAGTATTTTTATCCACGACTTACGCAAGGGGGATATATAATGCTTCATGATTATAATAATTTTATTACCTGTGCTAAAAAGGCAATAAAGCGTTATGAAAATGATATGGGCGTGCATTTGTGCAAGTTGCCTATATGCGACACGCAAGGAAGTTTGGTTTTGACTAAGTAAGGGAATAAAGGCGAAAAAGTCTACTTGTGAAAATAATATGAAAGCAATAAATGTAAAAGCATTAAAAGAAAAAGCATATATTACAAGGCGTGTTTTTATTTCCAAACTTCAAAGCATACCTTTTTATGTATTCAGGATGATTCCGATAAAGAAAAATAAAATTGTATTCTGCTGTATAGAAGGAACTACTGGCTATACATGCAATCCAAAATATATTGCCAAGGAACTAATAAGAAAAAGGCAGACATTAAGAAAATCGGGAAATTATGAATTAATATGGCTTGTAAATGATGCTACTAAGAAATTTCCTAAAGGGATAAAGAAAGTACGCAATACGCTTTTAAACAGAGCATATCATCTGACAACAGCACATATTTGGATTGACAACAGCAGAAAGCAGCTAGAAGTTAGAAAACGGAAAGGACAAATTTATATACAGACATGGCATGCAAAACTAGGGTTTAAACCAACATGCCTTGACAGAGGCAAATCATTTTCAAAAATAGCTTATCTTGTGAGTAAACATGACTCAGATATGGTTGACTATTGGCTGTCTAATTCTGAGTGGTATGATAAGACATTGCCAACGGGTTCGTTATATGAAGGGAAAAAATTAAGGATAGGTTCTCCGCGTTGTGACATTTTGGTAAAGGCGTGGAAAAATATTGAATTAAAAAATAGATTCAAGGAAAAGCTGGCGCAGAAGTTTTCTATAGAGGTGCAGAAATCAGGCAGTGATGAAATTCATTTTATGATGTATGCACCAACCTTTAGGGGAGGAAGCCAGGAAACTGATAGAAAAATAAAAGGTGAAGAATATCAGCCTGATAATGAAAGGCTTGTAAAAGCTTTGGAGAAGCGTTTTGGCGGGACTTGGTATATTTTGCTAAGACAGCATCCGCAACTGGTAGCGCGCAATTTGGATAATGGAAAAACCAAAGGAAGAGTGATAGATGTAAGCCGTATAGATGATATGTATGTACTCCTTGCAGGGTGTGATGCGTTTATGACAGATTATTCAAGTGCTGCGTTTGATGCGGCTGTGATGAGAATACCAGTATTTCTTTATGTGAATGATTATGAAGAATATGAGAAGGAAAGGGGAAAACTGCTTTGGAATTTGAAAGAACTTCCCTTTTTATTGGCAGAGAATGATAAGGAATTAGAATGGCAGGTACTTAGGTTTGATGAGGAAAAGTATATCAAAGGTCTGGAACAATTATTTGTTGATACTAAGATGACAGAAGACGGGAATGCTGCTTCTTATCTGGCAAAAATCATAGAGGAAATGATACAGAATGAATGAAAAATATCAAACAGAGCTTGCTGATTTTAGAAATAATTTTCAAAAGTTTCATAATGCAAAGATTGTGCTCTATGGTATAGGAAGATATACGGCGACACT
>CANQHZ010000052.1 GCA_947623805.1 uncultured Lachnospiraceae bacterium
TGAAAATCCAGTCTTTATAAAGGGTTAAAGGGTGTACGGCTGTTATGGAAAGATAATTAGGCTGTCAAACTTCCGAGTTTGAACTGTTTGAGAAGTAGAAATATGTGAAAGACTAAAATCCACTTTGCCCCTATCAAAGTGGAAATAAACTTTTTACTTCACGGAAGGAAGTGCAGGAAAATGAAAACAGAAAAATGGATTGAGGAAACCTGTTTTTTGTTATATAATAAATTAGGATTAGTATATTTGGTACTTACCTTTTGAATAATAGTTTATAAGATATGAAAGAACGATATATAAGTATGTATGACCTAAGAAAATATATTGAAAAGGGGTGTTAGCATTGACATTACAGGAACAGGTAGTACAAAAAGTTGGTGGTCTGTCAGAAGATAATCTGCGCTTTTTGTTGGAAATGATAGACCGTTTTATGCAGCCAGATGTTATGAAAGGCAAAACTACGGATATTACAAGTCGGATTGGCATTGCAAAGGGACAGGATTTATATGACGACGAGTATGATTTCGACGAGATGAATCCTGAAATTGCAAAGATGTTTGGGGTGACTGAATGAAACTTTTATTGGATACGCATATTATTTTATGGGCGTTGAATGATAATCCTAAATTGCCAGATATAGCCAGAGCACTAATAATAGGTTCGTAGAATGACATATATTTCAGTGCCGTTTCCGTCTGGGAGACAGCGATAAAATATATGTCTAAGCCAGATAAAATTCATATCAGCGGCTCGAAACTGTCAGATTTATGTCGCCAATGGGGTATCAGATGTTACCGATTACTGATAAACATGTGAAAGCATTAGAAACGCTGGTATATCATAATAAGAACCAGGAACACAATGACCCTTTTGATCGAATCATGATTGCCCAAGCAAAGGCGGAGGGATTGATATTTGTGACACATGATTCAAAAATCCCAGCATATCAGGAGTCTTGTGTAATGAGTGTATAATGTAGACTGGATTATGATATAATTGCGCTGTGGTTATATTATATTTCCTGAGGTTCCATTTTGGTTCTAATAATGACTGAAACGAAATGGAAAGTCTGCCAATTTCAGAATTTGAAAGACAAAAAAGATGAGAAAAACCGAAAATATTAGGGAAAAAAGAACCGTGAGTTGAGTTCGAGTAACGGACTAAAATGCCGCAAACCTGTATTTATACAGGCTTCCGGCATTTGTTTTATCAAATGGTTCTACTTTGGCTCTATTTAAGAACGGAGTAATAATAGGAAGATAGAAAGGACAGGAATAGGGAGGAGATTGTCATGCAATATGCCAGAAAGTTAAGAAAAGGTGACAAGGTAGCAATTGTTAGTTTGTCAAGCGGGATGTTAGGTGAGGAATTTTGCAGTCATAATATAGAAATAGGCGTAAAGAGATTAAAAGAGTATGGATTAGAGCCGGTATTTATGCAAAATGCATTAAAAGGTATTGAATACTTAAAGGAACATCCTGAAGCTAGAGCGAAGGACTTAAAAGATGCTTTTTTAGATGATTCTATTGCGGGGATTATTTGTGCAATAGGTGGTGATGATACATACAGAATTTTGCCATATTTAATGGAAGATGAAGACTTTATTAAAGCTGTACAAAAGAATCCGAAATTATTTACCGGATTTTCGGATACCACGATTAATCATCTGATGTTTTATAAGCTGGGATTGTCTACATATTATGGACCTAATTTTATATGCGATTTAGCAGAAATTTCTGATGAAATGTTACCATATAGTAAAAAGTCATTTGAGAGCTATATTGAAGGAAATGAATATCGTGAGATTACATCAAGTAAAATATGGTATCAGGAAAGAACTGATTTTTCAAGGGCAGCAGTTGGAACAGAGAGAATTTCACATAAAGAAGAACATGGATTTGAACTTTTACAAGGAAAAGACTATTTTGAGGGCAGATTATTAGGCGGCTGTTTAGAGAGTTTATATGGTATTTTAACAACAACGAGATATGAGGATGAAAAAGTCGTATGCGAAAAATATGGATTATTTCCTGATATAGCGGAATGGAAAGAGAAGATTCTTTTTATAGAAACCTGCGAAGAAAAGCCGGTACCTGAGCAGTATGAAAAAGAAATTGTTATTCTTAAGGAGAAAGGCGTATTTGATGTTGTTAGTGGAGTCTTGGTTGGAAAACCACAGGATGAAGCATACTACGATGAATATAAAAATATTCTTGTTAAGGCAATAAATAATCCCAATTTACCGATTGTTTATAATGTGAATTTTGGACATGCAACTCCAAGATGTGTTTTGCAGTATGGTGCTATGGCTAGAGTGGATATGAAGGAGAAAAAGATAAAATGTGAGTGCCAAGCGAATTATTCTGTAATGTGAGGACAAAAACGCCGCAGGACGAGAACTTGAATGAAACGCTTGAAAAAGTGTTCCACAATATAAAAAGCTCTGCACAATGGCATGACAGCAAGATGACTTAAAAGGCTTGTCTGATGATTTTGATGTAAACAGTAATAAGCTTGGTGGAACCGTAGAAAAGAGAAATATATTATTATTGCGAAGCCCCTGCAATGTGCTATAATGAAACCATATCTACAAATTTTAGTGAAAAAACACAAAAAAACACATCATAACAAAACCCCACACAAACCAGAAAGGGAAAAACCATGAAATTTCTACACTTAGGCGACCTACATTTAGGTAAATCACTGAACGATTTTGACTTAATTGAAGACCAGCAGTATATCCTTAATCAAATTCTACATATCGCCGATAAAGAATCCGTAGACGGCATATTTATCGCCGGAGATGTTTACGATAAATCTATTCCAAGCGAGGCGGCTACGAAACTCTTGGACTACTTCCTAATCGAACTGTCAAAAAGAAAAATAAAGGTATTCATGGTAAGCGGGAACCATGATTCGGATGAACGTTTGGATTACGGAAGCACTCTGTTTACGTCAAATCAGATATTCATATCAGCCGTCTTTGACGGTACACTTCATAAGCAGAGCCTTTCAGGCAAGGATACGGAAGTCGACATATACATGCTCCCGTTTGTAAAAGCTTCCCAGGTAAGACACTATTTCCCAGACGAGGATATAGAGAATTACGCTGATGCTGTCAAAACCATTATAAAAAATACCCCCATAAACAAAAAAAATAAGAACATTCTGGTAGCGCATCAATTTGTTGCGGGAAAAGGAGAAAATCCCGCGTTTGCAGGCTCCGAAAGTGTCGGGACGCAGAATGTCGGCATGGTTGAAAAAATAGGATATGACTGCTTTGACGATTTTGACTATGTGGCATTAGGTCATATTCATTCGCCTCAGAAAGTCGGCAGAGACGAGATTCGATATTCAGGCTCTCCTCTCAAATATTCGCTTAGCGAGGCAAATAATGATAAGTCGGTCCCTCTTATCACGGTATCGGCAGCCAAAAAGGTTAATATAGAGCTTGTCCCGCTAAAGCCGATGCGTGATATGAGGCATATAAAAGGGACACTGAAAGAGCTGCTTGACAAAAAGAATATAAAAGCACCGGACGACTTCATCTATGCGACCTTGACGGATGAGGATGTCATTAATGATGCGATGGGAATATTTAGGCAGGTGTATCCTAATACAGTTAGTATTGACTACGACAATTCACATACAAAAGAGCTCGAGCATGTAGATATCAGCAGAATTGCCGACAATAAATCTTTCACGGAGTTAATTGGAGACTTTTATAGACTGATATACGATTGTGAGATTACGGAGGAAGAGCTGGATGTAATGAGGATGGCGGCACGAGAGGCAGGTGTTATAAATGAAGCCAATTAAATTGATTATAAGCGCAATCGGCCCCTACGCAGGGGAAATTCCGGCAATAGAGTTTGGCGTCTTTGAAGAAAAGGGATTGTTTTTGATATCTGGCGACACGGGAGCGGGAAAAACCACGATATTTGACGCCATATGTTTTGCGCTGTATGGGACGACAAGCGGAACATACAGGGACACTAAAAATTTAAGAAGCGAATATGCCGATGATTCCGTCCAGAGCTATGTGGACTTTTATTTTGCGCATCAGGGGCGTAAATTTCATGTTTGGCGACAACCGTCATATGAAAGGCAGAAACAACGCGGTTCAGGCGTGATATTGGAAAAAGAAAAAGCGGTTTTTTATGAAGAAGGACAGGCGCCTATAGAGGGATTAACTCAGGTCAATAACGCCATAAAAGAATTGCTGCATATCGACGATAAGCAATTTAAACAGATTGTGATGATTGCCCAAGGGGAATTTTGGGATTTGCTGAATGCCAAAACAGAGCAGAGAACGGAGATATTGCGCACCATATTTATGACGAACGGCTATAAAAATATAGAATATAAATTGAAAGACCGAATGGACGCAAGCAGAAAGATAAGGGAAGAAGCTGAAAACAGCATTATCCAGCATTTTGAGGATGTATCGGCAAATAAAGAAGATGAGCTTTTTGATGAATTGGAGGAGCTTAAGCGCAGAGCCGGGCGTTCCGGAAGTACGTGGAATTTGGATGAAATCTTAGACGTGATGGAGCGCCTGATATTGTCTGACAAAGAGAGATTGAAGAACATCAAGACGAATTTGAAAAAAGCGGAGGCGGAGCTAAAGAAGAAGAATGATGAGCTTGCGCTTGCCAAGACCAATAACGGTTTTATCGAGAAAAGAGACAAACTTGAAAAGGAAAAAGAGGAGCTTGAAAAAAGAAAGGCGGAAATTGATGAAATAATCTTGATTTTGGACAAACAAAAGAAAGCAACCCGCAATGTGCATCCGTCTTATGTCGCGTGGACTAAAAAGCATGGCGAGGTGTCACTGACACAAAAGCAGATAAAAACGGCAGAATCCAATCTGGAAAAAGCCGAGGCAACTGCAAGTCAGGTCTGTGCTATGCTTGACGAAGTACGAAAGCTTGAGCCGGAGATTGACAAATTAAAACAAAAAATAAACAGGATTAATGATGACGAACAGAAATATCAGCAAAAAGAGGAGCTTGAAAGAAAACGAAAAGAATTTGCAGAACAAGGTAAAAATATAAGTGAAGAAGTAGTTGGCTTAAAAGAACGTGAGAAAGCTCTCAAAGAGAAGATAAATACCCTTAATCGGACAGTTAAGGAATTAAAAGATAAGCCTGCAGAGCGGACGGCGGCAGAAAATGAGGGTAAAATGCTGACAAAGCTTTTGGCGGATTTGACTTCGATAATGGACAAACAAATTCCAGAAAGAGAAAAAAGGCAGAAAGATTTGTCACAAAAGCAGAAGACATTTTTGATTACACGTAATAAATATGAGGAAGCAAGCGGCAGGAGAGAGGAGGCCGAGCATATTCTTGAAGACAGCCGAGCCGGTATTTTGGCGCAAAAACTGGTGGAGGGAGCGAAATGCCCCGTGTGCGGGTCCATCCATCATCCGGAGCCTGCTAAGCTAAAAGAGGCATTTATTTCAGAGGATGACTTCAAAAAACTTCAGGAAGAAGAAGCCGCACTCCAGGAGAAAAAGAACAATGCAAATACGGAAGCAGAAAAAGCAAAGACATCGCTGGAAGAATTTGAGGGGCAGCTTAGGGTAAACATATTGGATTGCATTGAAAATCCGCTTTTGAACATGGATATGGAGGAAGAATCTCTTGAAGAATTGATTAAAGGCGTTAAGGAAGCAAAAATTCGGGTTGAGACAATGTCAAAGGAAAATATCAAAAAGTGTAATTTGCTTGTTAAAGATTGCGAGAGACTAAATGAGAACGAAAAAGCTCTGGAAACCGCACAAGGAGATGAAACAGAGAGACTTACTGCCAAGAAAGAAGAACTTGATAAAAACAGGCAGGACATCGAGAAAGAACTGGCGAAAACGGAAGCTACATTAAGCACGCTTGAAAAATTAAGTTTTCCGGATTGGGAAACTGCAAAAAAAGAGAGAGAACAGGCAGAGACGAGGAAAGATAAGATATCGGCTGATATCATGAAAGCAGAGGAGGAAAAGAAAAAAGCCGACAACAACGTTACCGCTGTCAGGTCAGAGTTAAAGACATTGAATGGCAGCAGGGAGCAGCAGGAAAAGGACGAAGAAGATTTAAAGAAAAAACTTGATAATGAGGTCAGTGCAAATGGATTTTCTTCCGCGGAGGATATGTTAAAGTACGTGGCAAATGAAGACGACATCGTGTCGTCTGACAAGGTGATTAGCGAATACAATCAGGCAGTTGCGACCAATAAGAAACAGCTTTCGGACGCCAAGTCGGATGCAAAGGGGAAAAAGATTATAGACATTGCCGCGTTGAAGGCTGTATGTGATGAGCAGAGCGCAAATGTGGATTTAATCAGGAAAAATTACAGCAATAGCGAAAACAGATTGAGTACGAATGAGGACAAACAAAAGAGTATTCTTGATAGGCAAGAAGAATTAGAAAAAGCAAGTAAAGAGAATAAAATCTGTCAGCGGCTTTATAATCTCGTCAAAGGTACGACCGGAAAGGGAAAGATTACATTGGAGCAGTACATACAGGCGGCAGGATTTGACGGGATTATCGCCGCTGCAAATAGGCGGCTGCAGCCGATGAGCAATGGGCAGTACGAACTGTACCGCCAGGAAGATTCCCTTGGTAAGAGAAGTAATAATTTCCTTGACCTTGAAGTGCTGGATAACTATACGGGAAAACGAAGACCCGTGGGAAACCTTTCCGGAGGAGAAAGCTTTAAGGCTTCGCTTAGCCTTGCCTTGGGACTGTCTGATAAGGTATCTTCTAATCTCGGCGGTGTGCAGATGGATGCGCTCTTTGTAGACGAGGGCTTTGGAACACTTGACCGAAAATCGATAGACAGCGCAATGGAAATTTTGGCAAAGCTTACCGGAAGCAACAAGCTTGTGGGAATTATAAGTCATAGGGAAGAACTTATGGAAAACATTCCGCAGCAGATTAAGGTCAGCAAGACAAAGGACGGAAGTAGGATTACTATAGAGCGTGGTTTGTAGCATAATGAAGATGAGAAGATAAAAACAATTTACTTTAAACTATTGCAATTACGCTCAAAATGTGTATAATAGTGCGTGTTTACTTAAATATATAATCAGCATAGGCTTGGAGAGGAGAAGGCATAGATGCGGGAGAAAAAACTGATAGAATTTCGAAACATTGTAAAGAGCTTTGACAATCAGGTTGTATTGAAAGGCGTGAGCCTTGACATTTATGAGAATGAATTTGTGACACTTTTAGGTCCCAGCGGCTGCGGCAAGACGACGCTGCTGCGTATTCTTGGCGGATTTTTAAGCGCCGACGAGGGGCAGGTAATTTTTGACGGGCAGGAGATAAATGACATACCGCCTTACAAAAGGGAGGTCAATACCGTATTCCAGAAATACGCACTGTTTCCGCATCTGAATGTATATGAAAATATCGCGTTCGGGCTCAAAATCAAAAAGATGGGCAAAGATGTAATAGAGCAGAAAGTAATGAAGATGCTCAAGCTCATTGGGCTTGAGGGATACGAAAAGAAGAATACGACACTTTTGTCAGGCGGGCAGCAGCAGAGAGTTGCAATCGCGCGTGCGCTTGTCAATGAGCCCAAGGTGCTTCTTTTGGACGAGCCGCTTGCCGCGCTTGACTTAAAGCTTCGCAAGGAAATGCAGTACGAATTGAAACGTATTCAGCAGGAAGTCGGCATTACGTTCATATTTGTCACGCATGACCAGGAGGAAGCGCTGACTATGTCTGACAAAATTGTCGTAATACGCAACGGTGAGATACAGCAGATAGGCACGCCTCAGGAGATTTACAATGAGCCTGCCAACCGCTACGTTGCGAATTTTATCGGCGAGAGCAATATCATTCAGGGAACGATGATAGAGGATTACAAGGTGCGCTTTGACGATATCACATTTGATTGTGTGGATTATGGTTTCAAGCCGAATGAACCCGTTGATGTGGTTATCCGTCCGGAGGACATTGACATTGTGGACGTAAAGGACGGCAAGATGACGGGAGAAGTCCTGAGCGTATTGTTTAAGGGCGTGCATTATGAGATTATGGTGGAGACTGTCGCAGGTACAAAGGTGACAGTGAATATGCATGTAACGCAAAATCGTGATGCGGTCAGCAGTGACGGAAAAGAAAAGATGAGCGCTACGGATTTTTATGTTGACATAGAGGATGTAAAAAAGCTTGATGATAAGGAAATCATTGCCCGTTCAAATGCGCAGGCATGGAATCCCGCAAGCGACGAATACATTTCCATCGCAAAAATTGAATATGAGTTGGAGGAAAAAGAGGGAGATTACCCTGTCAGATTTTCGACGTCGAACGGTCTGAGCGTAGAGCGCACCATACACGTAGTAAATCAGCCGTTTGTAAGAAATGAAAAGGCGAATGAGGGCGTAATGGCGTTTAACTTTATGACGACCGTTGATGAAATCAAGGAGTCGCAGGCGCTTGACATAGATATCAGGACATGGGCAAATGCGCAGGCCTGGAAGTTGAGCAATGAGAATGAGCCTGTGGATATTACAGTGGATTATGATTTTGACCCTGACACTGTCAAAGAGGGAATTTATCCAATAACATTCTGGACACCGGGACGCGAGTTTAAGATACATACCACGGATTACACGGAGGAAGGCCAGGAAGTAGGACTGACATTTTTCCCAGAGGATATTCATGTGATGTCACGAATGTGGGTGTGAGAAGAAAAATGTTAAAAATGGGAGGATTATTAATTATATGAAAAAATTTTCGCAGCTTGCGATTCCATATATCGTCTGGGCAGTGATTATGCTTGTGCTTCCGATGGCGCTGATTGCATTTTATTCGGTTACAAAGCCCGGGAACAGCATTTTTTCATTTTCTGTCACGTTGGAGCATTATATCACTTTTTTTACCGACAGGGATTTTTTGAAGATACTGTGGCGTTCGCTGTGGATTGCGGCTAAGACGACGGTTATCTGTCTTTTGATAGGGTATCCCGCGGCATATTTTATATCGAGGTGCGGGGAAAAGCTGCAGAGCGGGCTTATACTCTGCATCACGATTCCCATGTGGATTAATATGCTTGTGAGGACATACGCATGGATTGGTCTTCTCACGGAGGGAGGGCTTATCCAGAGAATACTGTCTATATTCATACCGGGTGAAAATGAGCTGCTGTATACTGAGGGCGCGGTTCTTTTGGGAATGGTATATAATTTTCTGCCATTTATGATTCTGCAGATTAATACATCGCTCTGCAAGATGGACGGAGCGCTGCTGGAGGCGGGTTCGGACTTGGGCGCAAATCCTATGCAGACATTTGCGCGCGTTACGCTGCCCTTGTCGCTCCCGGGAGTGGTAAACGGCATTACGCTTGTTTTTCTGCCGGCGGTAAGTTCATTCTTTATTCCAAAGCTTTTGGGCGGAGGGCAGTATTTCCTGATTGGAAATATGATTGAAAACCAGTTTATTACAGTGGGCGAGTGGAATTTCGGCAGCGCTGTTTCGATGATTATGGCGTTCATTATGATGCTGCTTATGGCAGTGGTGCGCAGGCTTGAAAACAAAAACCAGGGCGGGCAGGCTGAAAGAGATTTCTGACGATTTTGCCTATGCATACTTGGCGATGACAGCAAAGGAGGTTTTTATGAAAAAAGGAAGACGTTCGGCGGGAAAGATACTGATGGCTCTGATTATTGCTTTCTTTTATCTTCCTATTATATATATGATTGTATTTTCCTTTAACGACGGCAGGTCGCTTACAAGCTTTACGGGATTTTCGCTGCGGTGGTATGAGCGCATGCTGGAGTCAAGGACAATGATGGAGGCATTGTACACGACGTTTTCGGTCGCCTTGATAGCGACACTGGTGTCAACTGTAGTCGGCACTGTGTCAGCGATAGGGCTTAGCAAGTCAAAAAAGGTGATCCGCAATATCATGGAGCAGGTGGACAATCTTCCCATGATGAATCCTGAGATTGTGACGGCAATCGGCTTTATGCTGCTGTTCATCACATTTAGGGTAGATAAAGGCTATATGACAATGCTGCTTGCGCATATTGCGTTTTGCATACCATATGTTATATTATCTGTGATGCCAAAAATCCGCTCATTGGACCCTAATGTGGCTGATGCTGCGATGGATTTGGGGGCGACGCCCCTGCAGGCGATGACAAAGGTTATCATACCGCAGATTACGCCTGGAATTGTAGCTGGGGCGCTGATTGCGTTTACTATGTCAGTTGACGATTTCATCATCTCATATTTCGCGACGGGCGGCGGCGTGAAAAACCTAAGCATGGTGGTCTACACTATGAGCAAGCGCGTCAATCCAAGCATCAATGCGGCGTCTACCCTGATGGTAGTCATTATCACGATTGTGCTGGTGCTTGTAAATATAGTGCCTGCTGTAGCGGCGAAGCGCAAAACCTCTGACGAGATAAAAAAGCGGAAGGTCTTGATGCCCGCGGCAGTGGTTGTAGCGGCATTGGTGGTTTTGGTAATATTTTTGCAGGCAGGCGGCGATTCGGGGGAGCGTCCTTTTGAGGGACAGACTTTGCACATCTATACGTGGGGCGAGTACACGGGTGAAAATATCATCAATGACTTTGAGGAGATGACAGGCTCGAAGGTGATTTTGGAGACTTTTGACTCTAATGAGCAGATGTACATAAAGGTTGCAAACGGTGAATCCTTTGACATTCTTGTCCCGAGTGATTATATGATACAGAGGCTTATTTCGGAGGGCTATCTGCAGAAGCTGGATTTGTCAAAGCTTGACGGCTTGGATAACCTGACGGCGTCTGTAAAAAATCTTCCGTATGACCCCGGAAATGAGTATTCTGTGCCGTATTTTTGGGGCACTGTCGGCATCGTGTATGATAAGACGAAGGTTGACATAGAGGATTTGGAGCGCGAGGGATTCAACATCTTTTTAGATGAAAAATACCGCGGGGATATTTATCTGTATGACTCCGAGCGTGACAGCTTTATGATGGCGTTGAAAGCTTTGGGTTATTCAATGAATACGGAAAACACGGACGAGATTGAGGAAGCCTATGACTGGCTTGTGAAGTGCGTGCAGACGATGGAGCCTGAGATTGTGACGGACGAGATTATCGACAATATGGCGCAGGGAAGAAAGGCGCTGGGGCTTATTTACTCGGGAGATGCGACTTATGTGATGTCCGAAAATGAGGACATGGGCTTTTACCTGCCCGAGACGGGAACAAATATCTGGTCTGATGCCATGGTAATCCCCGCGAATGCCCAGAATCCTGCTCTTGCCCACGCATTTATGAATTTCGCTTGCGACTATGAGGGGGCATACGACAATTCAAGCTATGTGGGCTATACCTCGGCAAATGAAGAAGTCATGGAGGTGCTGTCAGGCGAGGGTGGCGATTTTGAAGGAATAGATGCCTATATTCCGAGGACAGACAATGATATGGACGAGGTATTTGAATACAACGAAAAGACGAGAAAGACAATCAGCAACCTGTGGAGCCGCGTGAAGATTGCCGCGAGCAATGCGGATTAACAAAAGCATTTAGGATGCGGCTGGACATTGCAGGGAAATATACTGTAGAAGAAATGAACAAGCCTTGACACAGTTAATTGTCATATAGTAAAATAACGCTATAATATAGAGCTTTAGGCGCACATTTTATTCCCGCGCGTCAGTGAACCAAATTTGAGGCTTGACTGCCGATTTGGTGAATGTCGCGCGGGATTTGAATGCAATGCGCCTGTAATAAGACAGGCGTGTCATCTGAATTTAGAGGAAATGAATTTAGAGGAAAAACATATGCTTAGGGAAATTCCATTAAATACTCTCACGAAATTAAAGGTACACGGCAGGACTACTTCCTGCCGCTCTCCGCTCACGCTTTTCTGGACAGCGAGCGGTTTTGAGTGCAATGTTTCAGGCACGGAGCTCTTGGTCGAGGTCGAAGTGACCTACGACACATATGAGCCGTGGTTCAGCTACACAATAAACGGCGACTGGATAGGCAGGCAGATGCTTCCAAAAGGCAGGTACTGGGTGCCGCTTTTCAGGGGCATGAACGCTGACAGCATAAAAAACGTGCATTTTTATAAGGATATGCAGGCAATGAGCGACGACGGCAATTCCTACCTTCATATTCATGCCCTCAAAAGCGACGGCGAGTTTTACCCTGTAGTTGACAAGGCGCTTAAGCTTGAATTTATTGGCGACAGCATAACATCAGGTGAGGGACTTTTTGGTGCGAGGACAGAGGAAGACTGGGTGCCGATGTTCTTTTCGGCACTCCGCGATTACGCATATCTCACAGCCAAAGAGCTTGACGCGGAATACAGAGTTTTTTCACAGAGCGGCTGGGGCGTGCATAACAAGTGGGACAACAATATAAACGGGGCGATACCAAAGTATTACAGGGAGATATGCAGCCTTATGCCCGGCGCGGAAAACGAGCGACTTGGCGGAAATAAGGCGCATGATTTTAAAAGCTGGCAGCCTCAGTTTATAATCGTAAATCTGGGGACAAACGACGTGGGCTCCTTTGACGAGCCTGCTTGGACCGATGAAATGACAGGGGAGCAATACAAAATGCGCAAGACCCCTGACGACTCATACTGTCAGGAGGATATAAAAGCAATACAGGATGCCGTAAAGAAATTTCTTTATATATTGCGCGAGTGCAATCCGGAGGCTAAAATCGTATGGTGTTACGGCATGCTTGGGACAAAGCTGCAAACCCAAATATGTGACGCGATAGTGGAATATGCGTCTGAAACAGGCGACGAAAATGTATCATATCTGCAGCTGCCCGAGACTGACGACAGCAATATCGGTTCACGCAACCATCCGGGATACTTGTGCCATAAGCAGGCGGCGGAGGTCCTTAGCAGATATATCAAGTCTCTTATGTAACAGGTAAAATCACACAGTGAAAGGAAAAATATATGTTTAAGGATAATTTTGTCTGGGGCGTGGCGACGAGCGCATATCAAATAGAAGGGCATGACGCAGACGACGGCGCGGGCGCGTGCATATGGGACGAATTTGCAAAAAGCGGCGGAGTGTATGAGCGACATGACGGGAGTATCGCATGTGACCACATTCACAGATATAAAGAAGACTTTGCGATGATGCGTCTGCTTGGCATAAAAGCGTATCGTTTTTCGATAAGCTGGGCGCGCATTATGCCGACAGGCACGGGCAGGGTGAATGAAAAGGCGATAGCGCTCTACCGCGACATGATGCAGGAAATGATAAAAAATGGCATAACTCCATACATAACAATGTACCACTGGGAACTGCCGCAGGCGCTGCAGGACAAGGGTGGCTGGCTGAATGAGGATTTGATAGGCTATTTTGGCGAGTATGCACGGGTAGTGGCGGAAAACTTCACCGATTTGTCGGAGTATATTGTCACCTTCAATGAGCCGCAGTGCTTTATCGGACTTGGTTATCTCACGGGAGGACATGCCCCGGGGCTAAAGCTTGCGCCGAGTGCCGTTTTTAGGGTAGCGCACAATGTCCTGCGCGCGCACGGGACAGCTGTAAAACAGCTTAGAAAATACGCTAAGCGCCCGATAAAGATAGGCTTTGCGCCGACAGGCGATGTACCTTATCCTTATACGGACAGCAAAGAGGACATAGAGGCGGCAAAGAGCTTATATTTTGGCTGCGGTCAGCCGATAGACAACTGGACATGGAATACGAGCTGGTTTTCAGACCCTGTATTTTTGGGAAGATATCCCGAGGAAGGTCTTGAAAGGTTCAAGGATTACCTCCCCGAGATTACAGATGAGGACATGGAGCTTATCCATCAGCCGATAGATTTTATGGGACAAAATCTTTATAATGGATACCCAATAAAACGCGGAAAAGACGGCAAGCCCGAGCACGTTGAAAATCCCAAAGGCTCGCCCAAGACAGCCATGAACTGGCTGGTAAAGCCGCAGGCGATGTATTGGGGAGTGAAGTTTCTCTATGAGCGATATAAGATGCCCATTTACATCACGGAAAACGGAATGGCGGCAAACGACTGGGTTTCAGAAGACGGGCGTGTGCACGACTACAACAGGATTGATTATCTTGATAAATATATCTCAAATTTGCAGCGCGCAAATGATGAGGGCGTTGACATAAGGGGATACTTCCACTGGTCATTCCTTGACAATTTCGAGTGGGAGAAAGGCTACAGTGACCGCTTTGGCATGGTGTATGTTGATTTTGCCACACAGAAAAGAATTGCCAAGGATTCCGCATACTGGTATAAAGAAGTCATGGCGACAAACGGTAGGACACTCAGCATAAACAGCACAAAGGCAAAGGGCGAAATCTTGTTTACTGATCCTGTATTTAAGTCAATGCTCTGGGGTGGAAATAGGCTCGGCACGGAATGGGGCTATGACATACCCACGCAGACTACAGGCGAGTGCTGGGCGGTAGCGGCTCACCAGCATGGCGACTGCACCATAAAAGAGGGGCGCTTTGCAGGCAGGAGCCTGAGCGAATTGTGGACGCAGATGCCGGAGCTTTTTGGAAACTCAGACAATTCACTTGGCAGCATTTTCCCGCTTCTCGTAAAGATACTGGACACGAAAACTGATTTGAGCGTTCAGGTACACCCTGATAATGAATATGCCTTTAAAAACGAAGACGGTTCGCTTGGAAAGACAGAAAGCTGGTATATACTCGACGCGAAAGAAGGCGCGCAGATAGTTGTAGGACATAATGCCAAGGACAAGGCGGAGCTGGAAAGCATGATTGATAATAAGCAGTGGGACAAGCTGCTTCGCCACATAACCGTTAAAAAAGGTGATTTTATACAGATTTCGCCCGGTACGGTCCACACGATAAACGGCGGTATACAGATACTTGAGACACAGCAAAATTCCGATATAACCTACCGTTTTTATGACTATGACCGCCTGACGGACGGAAAGCCAAGAGAGCTGCATCTCGACAAGTGCCTTGACGTCGTAAAAGTGCCCGCAGTCAGCCTTGATGAATGTACGATAGCGGCCGACGAGCTTGTGAAGAAAATAGAGAAGAACAAACTTAGCCTGCTGTTTGTCTGCGAGTATTATAAATTGTGGATGCTTGAAGTTGACGCTTACGCAAAAATAGAGCAGGAATATCCTTTCCTCATCATGAGCGTCATAGAAGGCGACGGTTTAATTAACGGACAGTATATTAAAAAAGGCGACCACTTTATTCTTCCGAACGGTTTCGGCACGGCAGAGTTTACAGGCAAATTAAAGATAATGGCATCGAGCGTGAATGTGTAGGAGACGATTAATGCTATAAGATGCAGATGATGTTATGCTTGAAACGTAGCATGTATGCGATATGATAATTAGAGGGAGAGCTTGTCTTAAAAAGACAGGCTTTCCTTTGCTTTTGCCGTCAGTTGTGGCATTCTATTGACATGTGGCGCGTGCGTGTTATATATTAAAAATGACAGGCAGTAAGTCGCATCTGCGAATGTCGCCATGAGCAGGGCGTTTCATCAGAAACGAGGAGGACATAATGGGAAAATTTGAGATCAAGGATAATTTTTATTTGGACGGAAAGCCGTTTAAGCTGATATCGGGGAGCATACATTATTTCAGGGTAGTGCCTGAATACTGGCGCGACCGTCTTGAAAAGCTGAAAGCGATGGGGGCAAACACAGTGGAGACATATATACCGTGGAATGCCCATGAACCTAAAAAGGGACAGTTTAACTTTGAGGGCAGACTTGACCTTGTGCGCTTTGTAAAGACGGCGCAGGAGCTGGGGCTTTATGTGATACTCCGCCCGTCGCCCTATATATGCGCTGAGTGGGAGTTTGGCGGTCTTCCCGCGTGGCTGCTCGCGGAGGATAATATGAGGCTGCGCGCCAATTATGAGCCGTTTTTAAAGCATATAAGGGACTACTATGACACGCTCTTTCCGATAATCACTCCGCTGCAGATTACAAAGGGCGGTCCCGTGATACTTATGCAGGTTGAAAATGAGTACGGATATTACGGCGACGACGGAAAATATATGGAGACCATGCGGGATATTATGCTTGAAAGGGGCGTAGAAGTTCCGCTCATTACATCTGACGGCCCCTTTGAGGAGTCGCTTTCTTGTGGGGTGCTTGCGGGCGCACACCCAACAGGCAATTTTGGCTCGCGCACGAAGGAACGCTTTAAGGTGCTTGAACCGTATGCAAAGGGCGGACCGCTTATGTGCGCCGAGTTTTGGGTAGGCTGGTTTGACCACTGGGGAAACGGCGGACATATGACAGGCAATCTGGAGCAGAGCACGCAGGATTTGGACGATATGCTTGATTTAGGTCATGTAAACATCTATATGTTTGAGGGCGGCACGAATTTTGGCTTTATGAACGGCTCAAATTATTACGACGAGCTTACTCCCGACGTGACCTCGTATGACTACGATGCCGTGCTTACGGAGGCGGGCGATTTTACAAAGAAATATGAAAACTATAAGAGGGTTATCTCAAAATACGCCGATATTCCCAATGTCAAGTTTTCGACCAAGATTGTAAAAAAAGCATACGGAAAGCTTGATGTAAAGGAAAAAGTCGGACTGTTCAATGCGCTTGAAGACATTTCCACTCCAATTGAGGACACTTTCCCAATCTGCATGGAAAAGTGCGGGCAAAGCTACGGATATATTTTGTATCGCTCAAAGCTTGAAAAGGAGAAAAATATTGAAAAAATCCGCCTTTGGGGAGCAAACGACAGGGCAAATATCTTTGTGGACAATGCAAGGGTAGTGACGCTTTACGACAGGGAGCTTACAGGCGAGTACGATGTAATATCAGGCGCAGTGAAAAAAGCACAGGACGCGAATGCCACAGCGCCTGACAATGAGCCGAAACAGCAGAATGAGCCGATAACTTTCCCACAGGGCGCGTCTATTGATATCCTCATGGAAAATATGGGACGTGTAAATTTCGGTCCTATGATGGAGAACCAGAGAAAGGGCATTGCAGGATGTGTGCAAATAAACGGGCATATGCATTATAATTGGACAATGTATCCGCTTGAGCTTGACAATATTGATAAGCTTGATTTTTCAAAGGGATATGACGAGGGGCTGCCGGCATTTTACCGTTTTGAGCTTAATGTGGACGAGCCGGGCGACACGTTTCTCGAGCTTGTAGGCTGGGGGAAAGGCTGCGTATTTCTGAACGGCTTTAACCTCGGGCGCTACTGGGAGATAGGGCCGCAAAAACGTCTTTATATTCCCGCACCGCTTTTAAAGAAAGGCTTGAATGAAATAGTAGTTTTTGAGACAGAGGGAAAAGCAAGCGGAATAATCGAACTAAAAGATGAGCCCGATATAGGCTGACGAAAAGAAAACGTCGGCCAGCGCTATAAAAAGGAGGTTTTTTATGAAAAAATCGCACAGAAAATTAACAGCCCTATTTACAATATCCACTCTTTGCCTGTCTTTAATATCAGGATGCGGCGTAGCGGACAGCAGCCCCGCTGCAGACGCACAGACACAGGAGCAGCCGCAGACAGAGGCGTCACAGCCGCAGGTGGTTGAACAGACAGAAGAAGTAGGCGAATTAAATACAATGTTTCCACTCCCTGATGCTTTGGAGAAATCAGATATATTTATAGAGCCTATTCCTGACCTCTCCAATAATTTCATTCGAGGAATGGACGTCTCATCAGTGCTTGCAGAGGAACGCAGCGGAGTGACATATTACAATTACGATGGCGAGGAACAGGATATATTTATGACGCTCGCGCAGTCAGGCATAAACTATATACGCCTGCGTGTGTGGAACAATCCATATGACGCGGACGGCAACGGATACGGCGGCGGCAACAATGACGTGGCGACGGCGGTAGAACTTGGAAAACGTGCGACAGAGTGCGGTATGAAAGTGTGCATTGATTTCCATTATTCAGATTTTTGGGCAGACCCGAAAAAGCAGTTTGCACCGAAAGCATGGGAGGGAATGAGTGCAGATGAAAAATGTGATGCGCTCTACGACTATACCAAGGAAAGTCTCGCGCAGCTGCTTGACGCGGGCGTAGACGTAGGAATGGTGCAGATTGGCAACGAAATCAACAATGGATTGGCTGGCGAAACACTTATGCCAAGCGTGATGAACCTTTTAATTGCGGGCAGCAAAGCAGTTCGCGAAATATCGCAGCAATACGGCAGGGACATTCAGATTGTCGTTCACTACACAAACATAGAACAGGCAGACAATATAAACAAAATCGCTCTAAATTTGGTAAGCTATGGCATTGACTACGATATTTTTGGCATGTCCTATTACCCGTTCTGGCATGGCGACATGGAAAATATGCAGGAAGTAGCCAAAAACATACAAGACACCTACGGCAAAAAAGTCGCCATCATGGAAACTTCATATTGTTACACCTCCGAAGACGGCGACGGTTCAGGCAACAGCGTATCAGGTGACGGCGATTTGGTTGACGGTTACGCTGCAAGTGTGCAAAGCCAGGCGACAATGATTAGAGACATATGCGCCGCCGCAAATAGTGCAGGCGTATTGGGCGTATTCTACTGGGAAGGCGCATGGATACCCGTCGGCAAGGCGGACGCGGACAACTCACCCATATGGGAAAAATACGGCAGCGGCTGGGCAAGCAGTTATTCCGCCGAATACGACCCCAATGACGCGGGACTGTATTATGGCGGCAGCTCATGGGACAATCAGGCAATGTTCGACTTTGAAGGACATCCGCTCGCGTCGCTGAACGTATTCAAATACCTAAAATACGGCTCAACAGCCCCACTTGCAATAGACTATATACCTGATACCTACATCACGGCAGACGTAGGCGGCACGCTCACTCTGCCCGAAAAAATAGACGTAGTATACAATGACCGCGCATCAAATGCACAAGTCGCAGTAAAATGGGACGAAACGCAGCTCGCCGCAATCGACACAGGTACAAGCGGCAGCTACGAAATAGCCGGCACCCTCGAAGACGGCACGAAAACCACCTGCCATGTCAAAGTGGAAATGCTAAACCATATAAAAAATCCAAGCTTTGAGGAAACAGACACCTCCATGTGGAAAGTAACCTACGAGGGCGCAGACAACCCCACAGACTTCCAGAAAAAGACAGACGATGCGCACTCAGGCGACATAGCTTTTCACTTCTGGTCAGAGGCTTCCATGGAATTCTCAATCGAGCAGGAGCTGACAAACTTAGAGCCGGGCACATACCAGCTCATAGCTTATGCCCAAGGCGGCGACGTCACTCCAGACGCGGAAATGGAGCTTTACGCCATAACAAGCGAAGGCGAACAGACAACGCCATTTGCACTGTCAGGCTACGCCAACTGGCAGGAGCCTACAATCCCCGAAATAAAAGTAACCGACAGCACCCTCACAATCGGCGTGCGCATAAAAAGCAATCCCAAAAGCTGGGGAACAGTAGACGACTTTACTTTAAACAGAATTTCAGACTAAAATTCGAACAACTAAATGCACCATTACAGCCTAAGAAATATCAGGCTTGCAATGGTGCATTCAATTTGAAAAATTTTTTGTTGAATTATGTCAAAAAATACGATATAATGCACATACGGGAAAACCACAGAGCAAGGCGGCTGCCCTCTTACAGGAGGGAGCGTTATTCCCTCTGGACGAAAGAAAGGAGGGATAGCAATGATAACATACTCGGATTTTATTCAGACTGGAATATTCATTGTAGCCCTTGTAGGATTGTGCTACACAATCTTTCGGGGTAAAAAATAAGCCGCCACTACCACCAATAGTGACGGCTTCTGCTTTCGGCAGTAGTCAC
The DNA here is from genome assembly GCA_947623805.1 of uncultured Lachnospiraceae bacterium. Lineage (GTDB taxonomy): Bacteria > Bacillota > Clostridia > Lachnospirales > Lachnospiraceae > COE1. The sequence continues at coordinate 19,773 of CANQHZ010000052.1, forward strand.
ACTTATTATAGGGTAGCCGCTTTTGTGGCAATCCCGTTTATAAGTTCACTATATCACACACATTACGAAATTGCAATGTTTTTTTCTAAATATCCTCCGCCCCCTCCACAAACCTCTTTCTCTGAAAATTCCAATACACAGCTAACGACAAAGCCACAGTCAAAATATCCGCCGAAACCTGCGCCCAAACAATCCCCTGCATACCAATAATCCAATTAAGCAAAAACAGCATCGGAATATTAAACCCAAGCCACCTTGTAACGCCAAGAAACAGCGCATATCCGCCTTTCCCAAACCCATTAAACAAATACACATGGAAAAAGCTCAAAAACATAAGCGGAGTGGCAAGCACCCTCACCCTCAAAAAACCAGTCCCAAGCGCCACAGTCTGCGCATCATCAATAAACACATTCATAATCTGCCCCGCAAAAATCTGATACAGGGCAATGCTCACAGCCGCGCAGACAAGCCCCAGCTTCAGCGAGTAAAGCCTTGTCTCATTCATACGCTTAAAATTCCCCGCCGAATAATTATACGCGATAATCGGCATCATACCCTGACAGATGCCAATCCCCACATTAAGCGGCAGCCTCTCCGCCTTAAGCACAATCCCGATAGCTGCAAGCGCAATATCACTGTACTCCGACATCAGACGGTCTATCACGATATAATCCATATCAAAAAGCAGCGTCGAAATCGCTGAAGGCACGCCCACGGAAAACACGGCAAGAAGATTTTTCTTCATAGGCAGATTTGACGGAGCGCAGAGCCTTAATACAGAATTGCCCTTCATTCTAAGCAGCGTCACAATAAAATAACCGCACGCAATACAGTTTGAAAGACAAGTCGCAATCCCCGCCCCGAAAATCTCCATGCCGTCAGGCAGCAGGACAAACATAAACAGCGGATCAAGCGCGATATTGATAAGCCCGCCCATAGTAATGCCAAAGCCCGCTCTCTTGGACTCGCCCACGCTTCTAATAAGGTTGGCAAGTATATTTGAAAGCACAGTAGGCACGCCGCCGCAGACAATTACCATAAAAGCGTATCCGCTCGCATAAGCGTATGTATCAGCCCCCGCGCCGAGAAATCCCATCAGCGGGCGCATAAACGCAAAAACAAGCACGGCAAACAGCGCCGCCGAAAAAATTCCCAGATATACGCAGAAGCTGTAAACCTTCCTTGCCTCGTCAGCCCGCTTTTCACCAAACAGCCGCGATATAAGCGCGCCGCCGCCTATGCCCGCAAGCCCCGACAGCGAAAGCGTAATGTTAAAAAGCGGCAGTATAAGCGACGCGCCCGCCACCATATGCGGATTATTCGTGCGCCCTATGAAAAACGTATCGGCAATATTGTAAATCAGCACAATAAGCTGGCTTATAATAGTAGGCACAGCCATTGTTATGACTGCCTTCGGGACAGGCAGCCTTTCAAAAACCTCGATATTATTGTTTTTACCGTCAGATTTAACTAATGAGCCCATTTCCAGCCTAACCCCTGACAGCCGCTTCCAAAAGCTTTACGGACAAATCAATCCCGAGCTTTCCGCTGTCGATGCATATTTCAAAATAATCGGGGCTGCCCCACTCCCAGTTCGTGACTGAATTAAAGAAACCCTTCCTTCGCTTATCCACCTTTTTCATCGTGCTTTCAGCCGTGGCGCGGTCAAGCTTTTCATGCTGTATGCCGCGCTGTATTCTGTGCTCCTTCTCCGCATTCACAAAGACGCGCAGGCAGTCCTCCCTGTCCCGAAGTATATAGCTTGCCGCACGCCCCACAATCACGCAGCCGCCCTCGTCAGCCGCCTGCTCTATAATGTGTCTCTCCTCCGCAAAAAGCTTTTCGGCAAGCGGACGCGAGTTCTCGTCAGTGTCATTTCTCTTGTATGCCTTGGAGAGATTGAAAATAACGCCTCCCGAGCTTGTTTCCTCAAGATTTTCAATATAAATCGGAGAAATATTAAGGTTTTTCGCAGCCTCAATAAGGATATTCCTGTCAAACAGCTTATACCCAAGAGCCTTCGCCAGCTTTTCGCCAATCTCATTCCCGCCGCTGGCGTATGAGCGTTCAATCGCAACAATATGATACATACTAATCTCTCCCTTCCATTTGTGCATATTCAATAAAATTTCCCAATTACAAAGCCCTGCTTTGTCTAATATTATTATATTCAATTACCATATTCATTGCAAGATTTTTTTCACTCCGCGCACATTCTCCTGCCTTGGCAGCCTGTTGCAATAAACCTTAAAAGTATCATTGACTTTAACTCGCCCAATATTATATAATCCATTATATATTGCTAAAAACCAAATGCGTAAAAGGATAAAATTTATGAGGTGAAGGGGAATGGGAAAAAAGACATCTAAAATTCTGATAGGCAGCTTTGTGTCTGTATTTGTCTTTTGCATCTGCGTGTTTATTTTTCTGCTGGGCTCGACTTCAAGGATAAACGCCCAAATGGTAAACAAGGTCGGCGACTTTTATATGACGCGGATAAGCGTACAGATAAAAAGACACTTCCAGACGACAATGGACGCAAAGCTTTCGCAGATAAACACGCTTATCGACAGGACGCCGCCCGACGGAGAAATCCAGGGGCATGAGCTTATCGAGGAGCTTACAAGGAGCGGCATGATAAGAAAATTTGACGGGCTTGCGTTTCTGACAGACGACGAACAGCTGCATATGATATACGGCGACCAGTTTATGCCGATTGATTTGACAAACTTTATGGTGTCAATCAGGGCGGGTGAAAAAAAGACTACGCTTGTAAGGCAGGAAAACGGTGACGGGATTGAAGTCTTAATCGGCGTTCCATGCGAGTACACGCTTGAAAACGGGGAAAAAAGCATAGCGATTGCGGCAGGCATAAGCATAGACTACATTAGGGAAACACTCGCGGTAAGCAATGCCGACGAGGATACATATTCGTTTATATCTATGAAAGACGGCACGCTGCTGATGAAGACGGAGGAAACGCAGGAGGAAAACTTTTTTGACTGGCTCGGCAATGTAGTCGTTATGAGCGATGGAAAAGACGCGGAGTATTTCCAAAGTGGGCTAAAAAAAGCGATGGACGAGGGCGGCATATTCAACGACACCATAAATACCGAAAAATGCCTTAGAAGCATAGTCGCCACGCCGCTTGCGTATTCGGAGTGGTATCTGATAACCATTATGGAGTACACGACCTTGGACGATATAGTCAGCAGCCATGAGGGGGCGCGCACAGCTTACTATGTGCTGTCGATGGCGCTGCTGTTTATTATTTTCCTTGCGCTTTTTGTATTTTACTATAATTTTACAAAAAAACAGTTTGTGTTGCTCAATGAGGCGCGTGACGAGGCAGTCAGCGCAAACAAGGCAAAGAGCGAATTTCTGTCAAATATGAGCCACGACATCAGGACGCCGATGAACGCGATAGTCGGCATGACGGCGATTGCCACGGCAAACATAGATGACAAGCAGCAGCTTACAAACTGTCTTAAAAAAATCACGCTTTCAAGCCGCCACCTGCTTGGGCTTATCAATGACATCCTCGATATGTCAAAGATAGAAAGCGGCAAGATGACGCTTAATGTGGAGCTTATTTCGCTGCGCGAGACAATGGACAGCATAGTGAGCATCATACAGCCGCAGGTAAAGCTCAAAAACCAGCAGTTTGACATTTTTATTTCCAATATAATTTCAGAGGACGTATATTGCGACAGCGTGCGTCTGAATCAGGTGCTTATTAATTTCCTGTCAAACGCGTTTAAGTTTACGCCCGAGGGCGGCATGATTCATATGTCAGTCAGCCAGGAGCCCTCGCCCAAAGGGGATAAATATGTCAGGGTGCATTTTCGCGTGAAGGATAGCGGCATCGGCATGACGCCCGAATTTAAGGAGAAAATCTTCGAGGCGTTTGTGCGCGAGGACAATCTGCGTGTACACAAGACGGAAGGCACGGGGCTTGGCATGGCGATTACCAAGCATATAATAGACGCGATGGAGGGCACAATCGAGATAAACAGCGAGCCGAACAAGGGCACTGAGTTCCACGTCACGCTTGACTTGGAGAAGGCGACAGTAAAGGAGGCGGATATGGTGCTTCCCGAGTGGAATATGCTCCTTGTTGACGACGACGAGCAGCTCTGCAGAGACACGGCGGCAAGCTTGAGGGAGATGACGGTCAAATGCGACTGGGCGCTCGGCGGCAGGCAGGCTATCAAAATGGTGGGCGAGCACTTTGAAAAGCATAACGATTACCAGATTATTTTGCTTGACTGGAAAATGGGTGATATGGACGGCATAGCGACAGCGCGCGAGCTGCGCCGCGTATATGGAAGTGAGTTGCCCATTCTTTTGATATCGGCGTATGACTGGAGCGATATCGAGGAGGAAGCGCGCGAGGCGGGAATAAGCGGATTTATCTCGAAGCCGCTGTTTAAATCGACGCTTTTCCATGGGCTTATGCAGTTTATGGACCCGATACAGTACAGGGAGGAGGAAAAGAAGGCAAAGCAGCGTGATTTCACAGGCGTGAGGGTGCTGCTTGCGGAGGACAACGATTTGAATTATGAGATTGCAAACGATTTGCTTGCAGACATCGGCATACAGACAGAGTGGGCGGAGAACGGGCAGATATGCGTCGAGATGTTTGAAAAATCCGAGGAGGGCTACTATGA
>CANQHZ010000053.1 GCA_947623805.1 uncultured Lachnospiraceae bacterium
CCTCGATAATCACTACCCTGTCGCCGTCGTTTAAACCGCTGCCAAGGAGTATGCCCGTATCGCCGTGGTCCTTTACCTCTTTTCTGTTTGAACAGTACCTTATATCCTTACCGTAAAGCTCGCTGAATGCAATCGTCGTAGTGACTGCAAGCGGTATTCCCTTGTAGGCGGGGCCAAAAAGCACGTCAAAGTCAGCGCCGTAGTTATCGTAGATTGCCTTTGCGTAATATTCTCCAAGCCTTCTCAGCTGTGAGCCCGTCACGTATGCGCCCGCGTTCATAAAAAACGGTGATTTCCTGCCGCTTTTTAGCGTGAACTCACCAAATTTTAAAACGTTGCTGTCTACCATGAACTCTATAAATTCTTTTTTGTACTGTTCCATATAAATCTCCATTCCGCCGCCTTGGCTGGCGCTGCAAACGTCATACGCCCTAACTGCTAAATTAGGCAAACCTAAATATACTTGTACAGTATAACATAAACCCCGTTTTTTTTCAAGTAAATATTCATTTCTTAACCGAACATTTGTTTAATATTATATCTCCACCCTAAAGCATATCTCTTGGCTTTTGGCGCCCGAAAGCAGCTCTACCGTTATCTCGCCGCCGTTTGCCTTGGCTATGCGTCTTGCCTGATACAGCCCAAGTCCCCTGCCTTCAATATTTGTCTTTGTAGTGTAGCCTTTCTCGAAAAAATGCTCAATGTCGCCTATTTTTATCCCTTCCACCTGATTTTTAATCATAAAAATAAGCTTGTCGTCCTTTGCGTCAAGCACCATCTCTACCTCATTGAGTTCTGGCGCAGCCGCCTCAAAAGCATTGTCCGTAAGAGTGCCTATTATTTCCACAAGGTAATGCTCGGAAACGGGCGTGACTATCTCCTGATTCAGGACTTGGACATCTATGTTTATAAAGCTCGGCGCGCTGATTATCTTGCTGTAGAGAAAGCCTGCAAGTATTTTATCCGAAATGCGCAGCAGCGCGGGATTGCTGCGCACCTTGTCGCCATATATGCTTTTCCCGTATGCGGACTGCGCCCTGACAAGCTCGTCATATGTGTCAATGGTAACGTGCATGTTTAGTATTGCATTCATATGGTTGTCAAATTCGTGCTGCCTTGCGCGTATGTCCTTTATCAGCTCCTCGAGCGGACGTATATAATACTTATAAATCCTAAGCTCCTGCTCCTGCCTTTTCATAGCCGCACGGCTCTGCCCCCAGTCAAGAAAGCCCAGTATTATCACTGAAAAAATTATGCCAAAGAGCAGCGCGACCTTGAAATCAAGCGTATTGCTCAGATACAAATCCGCCAGCAGATAAACCGCCGCCAAAAGCGCAACAATACAGAAAATCCTGTACCAGAAGCGCCATTTTCCCTCATTCATCTGAGTCTCCTCCTACAAGCATATACTTAAGCTTATTTTTAAAGGTAACGCCCACCTCCGCTGTAATGCCGCCCTTTAAGGCGATTATGCCGTTTACGAAATCCACATTTTCAATGTAATCCGCGTTTATTACGCACATTCGATGTATCTGGACAAAGCTTTCGCTCGGCAGCTTTTCCAAGAGCTGTTTTATCGTGACATAGGGAATATTCAGCTCTCCGTCAGCAAGCATAAAGCACACTCCCCTTGGCACTGCCTTCAGGCATATTATGTCCTTGCAGAAAAGCTTATAGTTTATTCCCGATTTTTTTACAGTAATAAAGCGCTCCCGCACCTCTCCCGACTGTGACATAAAGAGCAGCCTGCCTATGAGCGCCTTCACATCTTCCTCGCTGTAAGGCTTTACAAGGTACTGGTAACAATGCAGCTCCCTGTACGCCCTAAGCTCCATACTGGCAAACGATGTTATCATTACTATCGGCGTAAACGCGTACTGCCTTATGGAGCGCACCTCATTTGCAAAGGTAATACCCGAAATGTCGCTGTCGTCATTTATGTCAAGATTTATGTCAAGCAAAAAAGCCTGAAACGGGCTGTCTGCGTCTTTTAACGCGCATCTTGCCTCCTCCAGGCTTTTGACGGGAACTGCGGTTACTTTGTCGGATACGCTTTCAGCCATAGCCGTGAGCGCCTTTAAGCTCTCCTCGCTGTCCTCCAGTATCAATATCCTTGTCATAACCGCACCTTCCCAAATTTTCACTGTTATTTGGCAGCCTCATAGCCGCATTTTATTTCAGGACTTCTCCCACTGATTTTACAAGCCCTGCCACGCCTTGAATTTCAGACGGTATTATTATCTTTGTCGCGTTGCCGTTTGCGGCCTTCTCAAAGGCTTCAAGCTTCTTTATCGTAAGTACAGCATCATCAGCGCCCGCTTCCCTGAGGAATTTGATACCCTCTGCATTTGCCATCTGCACTACGCGGATAGCCTCCGCCTGACCTTCCGCCTCGCGGATTCTTCTTTCCTTTTCAGCCTCGGCGCGCAAGATTGCCGCCTGCTTTTCAGCCTCCGCTTCAAGGATTGCGGACTCCTTTTGACCTTCCGCAACAAGGATTGTGGACTTCTTTTCGCCCTCTGCTTTTAGGATTGCCTCACGTCTTTCACGCTCTGCCTTCATCTGCTTTTCCATCGCATTCCTGATTGCCTCGGGCGGAATGATGTTTTTAAGCTCCACGCGGTTTACCTTGATGCCCCAGGGGTCTGTCGCCACATCAAGGGCTGAGCGCATGCTTGTGTTGATTACTTCCCTTGAAGTGAGCGTCTGGTCAAGCTCCATCTCGCCGATGATATTTCTGAGCGTTGTGGCTGTCAGCTTTTCGATAGCCATAATCGGGTTGTCTACGCCGTATGCGTACATCTTAGGATCCGTAATCTGGAAAAACACTACAGTGTCAATCTGCATTGTTACATTATCCTTTGTGATAACGGGCTGGGGCGGGAAATCTACTACCTGTTCCTTTAGGTTTACCTTTTTTGCCACTCTGTCAAGGAAGGGTATCTTGAAATGAAGCCCCACTCCCCATGTCGCGGCATACCCGCCAAGGCGTTCAATTACATACGCGTAAGCCTGCGGCACTATGCGCACGTTTGATGCCAGAATCACTATGATTACAAATAATATTATCAGAAACGGTACCATTTATTTGTTCCTCCTTTTTGTATGCAGGGCTTTTCCCCGCATTATTCTGTACTGTCTGTTTTTATTTTATGTTCTTTTTGGGATTTTGTCTACTGTCTTTTTCACTGGTCCTCGTATTTTTCGACTATCAGCTTTACGCCTTTTATGTCCACTACCTTGGCAAGGCTTCCCGCGGGTATTTTTGTGTTAATGTCCGCGGCTTTGACTGTCCACTCCTGTCCGTTTACAACGGCGTTTCCCGTGTCATTAAGGTTATCCACGTCCTTGGTTATGCGCACTACCTTGCCGATAATTCCCTCGTAGTTTGTCTTTGTCCTTGATGTGTTTATGTATTTTACGGCTAACGGCCTTGTAAATATCAGCATGCCCAAAGACACTGCCAAAAATACAATCACCTGCAGAAATACGTTGCCGCAAAACGACGATACTATCACTGCCGCAAGCGCGCCTATCGCAAACCATATCGTGGTAAGTCCGACTGTGACAATCTCGATCACTATCAGTATTATCATAGCTGCAAGCCATACCATTGTATTCATAGATGAGCCACAATTTCTGCCATCATACCATTTGCTTATATAGTCTGCAAGCCATACCATTGCATCCATAGATGACCCTCCTTTCCTATAAGCCTCTCCGACTACGCCGCCTGTATGCACCACTTTAATATTGCTGCCTGATAATCCTATATTACTTCAAATTTCGTGTTTTAACAATAGGGATTGAGTGAATTGGGGGATTTTTGTATTGAATGAAAATAACACACTCTATAGTGCCTTGATTTGAACGACTTTGAATTGACTGTAAACAATTTATGCCATAAAATTCAGCTTTTAATGCAAACGCTTTTAATTTTTTCCACATCAAGTCCTTTTCCAATAAATGCGACAATATCATGATGATTTTCCGTAATCAGCCAGTTAAATTTTTTATCCGTAATATAATAATCGTCCAGCATAAACGCTTCATTAATAATTCCTGAAACCGCCGCCGTTGCGCACTGCGCAAGCCAATATTTCCCGCTGCCACCGTCCAGTGCCAGATAGACCTTCTCCACGCCCGCAATTACAGGCAGCTGCTCAATCCATTCATATGAAGCATTGCCGCCAACACCCATCTGAAAAGAGTATATACGCGAAATATCCTTCCTGAAACCGCCGTTCGTATTCGCCCAATAAAGCCCGTTTTTCCTCGCATAATCTTTATCTACAAAATGTTCAAGCATCTTTTTATAAACATTCTGCCATTCATAAATTCCCAAAAACCTAAAATCTTCATCCGATATATGATTATCCCTGCAATACCATGCAATATCCTCACGTATAGCACCCCAGCTATGATTTTTTAGCATACTATCCATATCCTCCAAAACGACAGTTAATTAGGCAGTTTTGCTCTTTATCATCAGATTTGCGGCGTATAGGACGCGCCTTTTATCGGAAACAAAGGACTGCTTCCGATATGATATATTATAAACTTTTTCCTTTCAGCGTCAACTGTCCAAATTATATATTATGCTAAAATATCAATGTTATTTAATAATCCCTAGACCACCAAAACATTATCAAAATATGCACTTTTCTATCTTTCCATTGTCATAAATAAAAAGCTGCCGCCCTGCAGAAATCAATCTGCAGAGCAGCAGCCTGCTTTTACGGCTTTTATTTCCGCAAGCAATGAGCCAAGTGCCATGCTTGCATTAGCGTTCAATCCCAGTTTTTGTCTAATTAAATGCTCTCATGGAACGTTCTTGAAATTACGTCAGCCTGCTGTTCTGGCGTAAGCTTTATAAAGTTTACGGCATAGCCTGAAACGCGAATCGTAAGCTGAGGATAATTCTCGGGGTGCTTCTGCGCGTCAAGAAGAGTTTCCCTGTTCAATACGTTTACATTCAAATGATGTCCGCCCTTTGTAGCATATCCGTCCAAAAGACTTACCAGATTGTCAACCTGCTGTGTATTATTGTCTGCCATAATAAATCCCTCCTATAATCATTATTATTTGAAATTCTGCTGTTTTGTTTGCTCCTTGTGATTTTAGTATATTCAATTGCGGGAATACATTCTGTAACATTTGTTACATTTTTCAAAAATTTTTTATTTTTCTAGTTTCAGTACAATTGGCTGAATTTATAGGCACGGTTCATTATCCGCGTGAATAAACGCCTTCAAGCTCCGCCCTGTCCAAAATTTTAATCCTGCTTTTTTCAACCTCTATCAGCTTTTCCTGCTGCAGCTTCATAAGCTCCCGTGAAAGCGACGGGCGCGTCGTGCCTATGTAGTCGGCAAGCTCCTCTCGGTTCATTGAAAGCTTAACTGTGTTCTTATCCTGAGCCTCATCAATAAGCCACAATGCAATCCGCTCCCTGAGCGTCGTACCGGACAATAGATGCAGTTTCCTCGTCATAGTAAAATTTTTCTCCGACTGTATCTCAAGCATGTTCCTTGTTATCATTCTGTGATGCTCGCAGGCGTTGCTGCAGAAACAGTAAAAAAACGACCATGGAATTTCAAGCACGCGCACATTGCCCTGCGCTATCGCATCATACCAGTAGCTTTTTGCGTCCGAAAATAGGAACATCTCTCCAAACACGTCTCCTTTTTCCACTATGAAAAGCACGTCACGCTTGCCCGACGCAAAATCCTTGGCAATCATCACCGCCCCCTCCAAAAGCACAAAAAGCTGCCTCGGCGTCTCACCCTGCCTGAAAATATAGCTCTGGTCCTCATATGCGCCCGCCCTTGTCTTTGAACATTTGAGCATTTTTTTAGTTTCTTCCTCATCTATGTCCTTAAACAGATGAAAACCCTTAAGCTCGCCCAGATAAGCCTCGTAATTTTCTACCATATTGCAACACCCCCCGCAAAAGCTTCCATACAAAATTAAATAGAAAAACGCTGGACCTCCTCGTTAGTTAATTCAACAAGTTTTTTCCCACATTTTTTTGCATACCGCGACAATTCCAGCAAATTAACATGGCAAGATGGTGCATTTTCATATGGATTAGGTGCTGCGTAATATTGCGGCAGCAATGTGATATTTTCCAAAAATTTAGGTTTCGTTCCATTCATAATGATACACCTCCAATAATTCCTTAGCCTTTGTCTCATCAATAAAAAACTGATATTGGTGCAGCATCCCTAAATATTCAGCCTGAAATACCTTTATATAGTGATTTAGCAGTTCTTCATTTGCCGCGAAGCCATGAACAGCGCCTTCATATCCCCACTGAATAGATTTATCCGCTGCTATCGCAAACAAATGACCGCCTACTCCCGTATATTTTTGTTTCCCAAAATCATGAATATTATTATGCGGTGCTGTACAAGCCCAATGTAAATATGCCGCGTTGGAAGCTTTGTCGTTTTTTACTCCAACCAGCCCTTGGATTTCATTTGTATCTTTTAACGCAAGTGCAAACACTTCTACATCTTTAGGTACTTCGTTCCAATTTATATGCCACCCGTCTTTTTCCTGAAACTTCTTTAAATATGCTCTGCTTTCGATTTTAAATACAACAGTTTCTTTTACTTCACCTGTTTCGACATTCTTTAAGCATGGTACTACTTCATCTATCCAAATATCTATACAGCCCTGTTTGATTAAGTCCATTAAAACACTCCTTTTAGTCAAATAAATGTAAAAATCATCTGCTTAATTTATTATACCATGCTAAATACTATTATTCCACCAAAACAACCATATTAGTCTGCAAAAAAACAGCCTTGCGCATATATACGCACAAGACTGTTTTTGTATTTCTAATATAAATTTATTACATCATGCCGCCCATTCCAGGACCGCCTGCGGGCATTGCGGGAGTTTCCTCCTTGATGTTTGCCACAACAGACTCTGTAGTAAGAAGTGTGCTTGCTACGCTGCATGCGTTCTGCAATGCGCTTCTTGTAACCTTTGCGGGATCAAGGATGCCTGCCTCTATCATATCAACATATTCCTCTTTGAAAGCGTCAAAGCCATAGCCTGTCTCAAGCTCTTTTACCTTGTTTACAATAACGCTGCCTTCAAGACCTGCGTTTGCGACAATCTTAAACATAGGAGCCTCAAGAGCCTTCAGCACAATCTTAGCGCCCGTCTTTTCATCGCCTTCAAGCGAGTCAACAAGCTTTGCAACATCTTTTGAAGCGTGGATATATGCAGAACCGCCGCCTGCGATAATGCCCTCCTCAACTGCTGCCCTTGTAGCATTGAGAGCGTCCTCCATACGGAGCTTAGCTTCCTTCATCTCTGTCTCTGTAGCCGCGCCTACACGGATAACAGCTACGCCGCCTGCAAGCTTCGCAAGCCTCTCCTGAAGCTTCTCCTTGTCGAAGTCTGATGTCGTTTCCTCAATCTGTTTCTTAATCTGAGAAATTCTGGCATCAATTGCAGCCTTATCGCCCTCGCCGTCAACGATAATCGTGTTCTCCTTCTGAACCTTAACTGACTTAGCGCGTCCGCACTGATCAAGAGTAGCCTCTTTAAGGTCAAGTCCAAGCTCCTCGCTGATTACCTGACCACCTGTAAGGATTGCGATATCCTCAAGCATAGCCTTTCTTCTGTCGCCATATCCGGGAGCCTTTACAGCTACTACATTGAATGTGCCGCGGAGCTTATTTACAATCAATGTGGTAAGAGCTTCGCCCTCCACGTCCTCAGCGATAAGCAGAAGCTTTGCGCCTGACTGTACGACCTGCTCCAAAACAGGAAGTATTTCCTGAATATTTGAAATCTTCTTGTCTGTGATAAGGATATAAGGATCTTCAAGAGTTGCCTCCATCTTATCCATATCTGTAGCCATATACGCTGAAATATATCCGCGGTCAAACTGCATGCCTTCTACCAAGTCAAGCTCTGTGAGCATTGTCTTTGATTCCTCGATTGTGATAACGCCGTCATTGGAAACTTTCTCCATAGCGTCCGCTACCATATTTCCTACCTCATCATCGCCTGCTGAGATAGCCGCTACCCTTGCGATATGCTTTTTGCCGTTTACCTTTGAGCTCATTGACGCGATAGCATCAACTGCGCAGTCCGTAGCCTTCTTCATGCCCTTTCTGAGCACGATAGGATTTGCGCCTGCCGCAAGGTTTTTCATTCCCTCGTTAATCATTGCCTGTGCAAGCACCGTCGCCGTGGTAGTACCGTCGCCCGCTACGTCGTTTGTCTTTGTAGCTACTTCCTTTACGAGCTGTGCGCCCATATTTTCAAAAGCATCTTCAAGCTCGATTTCCTTTGCAATCGTTACGCCGTCGTTTGTGATTAAAGGCGCTCCGAATGATTTGTCAAGAACTACGTTTCTTCCTTTAGGTCCAAGTGTTACGCTGACTGTGTCAGCAAGCTGGTTTACGCCAGCCTCCAATGCCTTGCGGGCTTCTGCCCCATACTTAATTTCCTTTGCCATGATAACCAAACCTCCAAATTTTAATTACTGTGTTGAATTAACTATTACTGATTTAATGCTTCTTAATGTTTTTATGCTATTATTGCCAAAATGTCATTCTGCTTTACGATAATGTATTCCTCGTCGTCAAGCTTAACCTCTGTGCCTGAATACTTAGAGAAAATAACGTTGTCGCCGACCTTAACCTGCATTGTGACCTCTTTGCCGTCAACCATTCCGCCCGGTCCTACAGCGATAACCTCCGCCTGCTGGGGCTTTTCTTTATTCTGTCCCGGTAAAACGATACCTGACTTTGTTGTTTCTTCTGCAGCTAACTGCTTTAATACTACTCTGTCGCCTAACGGTTGTAACTTCATGATAAATGCCTCCTTAATGATTTATAAAAATTATTTTCTTTACCGTTTTAGTTAGCACTCTTTTCTATTGAGTGCTAACAGAACATATAATAGTTTTTTCTTTAGCGTTATGCAAGCAAATCCAGCGTTTATTTTCTTTTATTTTCTCTTAATTGCTCTTAATTTCTTCCATTTTCTTCCGTTTTCTAAAATTATCCTACTTAATAATTATTTTAGATTTGCCGTCACTTCATGCTTTTTTCGCATGTCTTTCGAGCCTTTCTTTGTATTCCGCCGAATTTTTTATCTCAAATTTATTTTCAAGCATGGCATACTCCGCGTCCGAAAAAATCTCCTTAAAGCTTTCCTCAACGTTTGTCTTAATCACGCACCCTGTGGCGACGCTCGGGGCAAGTATCTCATCTTCAAAATCAATGCAGGCTTTTTGAAGCTTATTACAGTATTCCCGCGCTTCGTCTTCTTCAATCAATGGCAGCAGCACATAAAACACGTCGCCCTCAACCCTGCCAATCACAGCGTTTTCTATGCCGCACTCCTCTGTGACGCTTTTCAAAATATCCGCAACAGTCACGATAAGGCGGTCGCTCTCCTCCTCGCCGTAATTGTCATCAAAAAAACGCCAGTCATTGATATTCACGCAGATTGCAGCCGTCGGCACTACCTCGCGTTTGGAAAGCTCTTTCATTCGGCTTATAAAATAATTGCGGTTCAAAAGCCCCGTGAGCGGATCGTTCTGCTCGGAATACTTTGCCTGATAAGCATCTTTTTCTATCTGCTGCTCCAGCTCATCTATGTATGCCGCCTGCTCGCTCGCCATATACGACTTCTCACTGCAGCCCTCCAATGTTTTAATATATGCGCCAAGCAGCTCATTTACCGCATCAAGATTTTCCTTTGCCACATTGTCAAGCCTTGCGTAAATATGGCACACTGTCCTGCCCTTTACCCTAATCTTGATTCCAGGCTTGTTGACTACATCAGGCTTAAAGCCCTCAAAGCCGCCATTCACCATAACTATGCCTCCATGCCTGTCGCACACAAGCGTTTCAAGCCCAAAGCTCTTATTCATCTGCTCCAAAAACTGCCGCGCCGCTTCAATCGGAAACAAATCCTTTGGAAAGTAATTTTTGCTGTTCTGCTCTACTCTCTGTGAAAACGCGATTTTTCTATTATCCATCATAATCCTCCATGCCGCATAAAAAACTTAAACAATAACTAAAAGCCTATTAAATATTTTTAGCCATAAATCTTTTCCACTAAATCAACTCAAAATAAATTTATCTATAATCTCAACCGCCGCATCATGCTCATTGTCATTTTCAGTGACATAATCGGCACATTCCTTCAAAGCAATATTGGCATTCGCCACAGCCGCGCCCACGCCCGCCGCCTTTATCATAGAAATGTCATTTTCCTCATCGCCCGCCGCCACAGAATTTCTCACAGGCACATTCAATGCCCTGCAAAGCGCGACGAGCGCGTTACCCTTCCCCGCATTCTTATTGTAAAATTCAAGATATTTTGAATTTGAATATGCACACATAACCTCATCGCCTATATCCGAACCCTCTATTTTCTCCCTAAGGCGTTCAAGCTTCTGTCTGTCGTCAAGCGCTATCGCAATAAGCTTATAAGGCGGCTTTTCCAGCGCACGCCCTAAATCCGTTTCAACTACATACGGCATAACCACAGTTTTTGTATAAAATTCAAGCTCCTCGTCATCTCGGCTTGCCACAATATGCGTATCCGTATATGTCTGAATATGCACATTTTCCGAAACCGCCATATCAAAAATCCTCTGCGCCGTTTCCATTGAAATAACAAGTTGCTCAACCGCCCTGCCTTCAATACAGTCATACACAAGCGCGCCATTGTATGCGGTAGCATATATGCCGCCAATCAGCCCCTTTTCCCCAAGCTCCCGGTATCCGTCAATAATACCAAGCGCTTTTACCGTATCAAGTATGCTGTTGACAGGTCTCCCGCTCGCAAACGCCAAATGATGCCCACCCGCAAGCATTTCCATAAGCTTATCATATGTCCTGTCCGAAATCTTCTTGTCTGCAGTCAGCAGAGTATTGTCCATATCCGTAAAAAATATTTTCGTCCTAAGCGCCCTTTTCTGCTTTTCAAGAATCTCCTCATCAACATAAAGCTTCCCATAACCCGTCGCAAGGTCAAGCCCAGGCTTATTCGCGCCATGAAAATCAGATCCCCCGCTCTCCAAAAGCCCATACTTCCTCGCAAGCCTTTTCATACGCCGCTCATCCGCAGGAAGAAACGTACTGTAAACCGTCTCCATTCCCATAAGCCCCTGCGATTTCAGCAATTTTACAAGCTCCTCCAGCTGCTCCTTCCCCAATCCATATAAAAGCGGATGCGCCAAAATCGGCACCCCGCCCGCCGCAAGCGTGACATCTATCACTTCCTTAGGCGTAATCTTTTCCCTATGCACAAAATAAGGCGTATGGTCGCCCAAATACCTGTCAAACGCCTCCCTGCTGCTGTTTACATACCCTTTCTTCAACAACAGCTTGGCATAATGCGCCCTAGTAATAACAGCGCCCGGAAACTCCTCCATAAGCTCCTCATACGAAATATCAACCCCCGCACCCTGTAAATTAGCGCATAGCTTATGATTCCTCACAGTACGCGACTTCTTAAATCTGTCAAGATACCCCAAAAACTCAGGCGCCTTATGGTCTATAAAAAGCCCCACAATATGCACGTCGCGCCCCTTGTACTCCGTAGAATACTCTATCCCAGGAATTATCTCTATCGGCTTACCCTTAGCATATTCAAGTATCTCATCTATACCGTCAACAGTATCATGGTCCGTAAGCGCCATCGCCGCCAACCCTTTTTCCACAGCATAATCAACAAGCTCCGCAGGCGTAAGCGTCCCATCCGAACGCACAGAATGCACATGCAAATCCACAAAACCCATCACAGCATCTCCTCCCTTCACCACTTAAAAACAGGCAGACTCCACACCTGCCTGTCTTTAACCATAATAGTTATTGCTCACAGCCAAGGCTTACTCAACGTCCTCCCCACTCTCATCCTCCGCCTCAGCCATATAAACCGATGTCCTCTTTCTAGCCATCTCATCACTAGCCAAATACTCATCATAAGTAGTAATCTTATCAATCATTGAGCCATCAGGCAAAATCTCCATAATCCGATTCGCCGTTGTCTCCACAAACTGATGGTCATGACACGAAAACAACGCCACCCCCGGAAACTTAATAAGCCCATTATTAAGCGCCGTAATCGACTCCATATCAAGGTGGTTCGTCGGCTCATCAAGCACAAGACAATTCGCCCCGCTTATCATCATCTTGCTCAAAAGACAGCGCACCTTCTCGCCGCCCGAAAGCACCCGCACCTTCTTCACGCCGTCCTCGCCCGCAAAAAGCATCCTACCAAGAAACCCTCTCACATAAGTAATATCATCCACAGGCGAATACCCCATAAGCCAATCCGCTATTGTATAATCATTGTCAAACTCACTTGTCGGGTCTTTAGGAAAATACGCCTGCGAAGTCGTCACGCCCCACTTGTACGAGCCCTCGTCAGGCTCAAGCTCTCCCATCAAAATCTGAAAAAGCGTAGTCTTTGCAAGCTCATTCCCGCCCACAAACGCTACCTTGTCCTCGCGCCCGAGAATAAATGAAATATTGTCAAGCACCTTCACGCCATTTATAGTCTTTGAAAGATTTTCCACAGTCAGAACCTCGTTGCCAATCTCGCGTTCAGGTCTGAAATCTATATAAGGATATTTGCGGCTGGACGGCTTGATGTCCTCAAGCTCAATCTTTTCAAGCGCCCTCTTACGCGAAGTCGCCTGCTTTGATTTTGAAGCGTTTGCCGAAAAGCGCGATATAAACTCCTGCAGCTCCTTGATTTTTTCCTCCTTCTTTTTGTTTGCTTCCTTCATCTGCTTTACAAGCAGCTGGCTCGACTCATACCAGAAATCATAGTTGCCCGCGTAGAGCTGGATTTTGCCATAGTCAATGTCGGCTATCTGCGTGCATACCTTATTGAGGAAATAACGGTCATGCGACACGACAATAACCGTATTTTCAAAATCAATCAAAAATTCCTCAAGCCGCGCTATGGCGTCCAAATCAAGATGGTTTGTCGGTTCGTCAAGAAGAAGTATGTCGGGATTGCCAAAGAGCGCTTTCGCAAGCAACACCTTTACCTTCTCGCTGCCGTTCAAATCCCTCATCATTGAATAATGCAGCTCCGTGCCTATGCCGAGCCCGTTTAAAAGCTGCGCCGCGTCGGACTCCGCCTCCCAGCCGTTCATCTCGGCAAACTCACCCTCAAGTTCGCTTGCGCGTATGCCGTCCTCGTCTGAAAAATCCTCCTTTGCGTAAATCGCATCTTTTTCTTTCATTATTTCATACAGTCGAGCATTACCCATGATAACCGTGTCAAGGACGGTATAATCGTCATACTTGAAATGGTCCTGCTCGAGCACAGACAATCTCTGCCCCGGGGTAATCGACACATCGCCCTTGGTGGTCTCGAGATTTCCCGAAAGAATTTTTAAAAATGTCGATTTGCCCGCGCCGTTTGCCCCGATCAAGCCGTAGCAGTTGCCCTCTGTAAATTTGATGTTCACGTCCTCAAATAACGCTTTTTTCCCTACTCTATAGGTCACATTGTTTGCACTAATCATTATTTAAACCTCTGTTTTTCATATTTTTATGTTTAACACATCATTTCTATTATACATAAAAGGTTTATTTTTTCAAGCTTTACTTAATCCTTAAAATACTTCACGCCTGCCTCAAATATTTTCATGTCCTGCTCACCATAGATATTCATCGCCACTGCGTCGCCGCGGCGCTCTACATGCGCCATTTTGCCAAGACACCTTCCGTCAGGTGATGTTATGCCCTCTATAGCGGCATACGAGCCGTTTACGTTCCACTCCTCGTCCATCGAAATATTGCCGTCAAAGTCAGCGTATTGTGTGGCAACCTGTCCATTTGCAAAGAGCCTGTCTATCCATTCTTTTGAGGCTACAAACCGACCTTCGCCGTGTGACGCGGGAGTTACATATGTCTTGCCAAGCTCGGCAAGCGCAAGCCATGGCGACTTGTTTGTCACTACCTTGGTATAAACCATCTTTGATATGTGACGGTTTATCGTGTTATAAGTAAGTGTCGGCGAGTCGTCAGTCTGTCCTTTTATCTCGCCGTATGGCACAAGACCGAGCTTAATTATCGCCTGAAAACCGTTGCATATGCCAAGTGCTAGACCATCTCTTTCATTTAAAAGCTTGTTTACAGCCTCTTTAAGCTTTGCGTTTTGGAACGCTGTCGCAAAGAATTTCGCGCTTCCGTCAGGCTCGTCGCCCGCTGAAAATCCTCCTGGGAACATAATAATCTGCGCCTGCGAAATGGCCTTTTCAAATTCTTCTACAGATGATGTTATGTCTGACGCACTCAGGTTTCTGAATACCTTCGTCACAACGTTTGCGCCCGCGCGTTCAAAGGCTATCGCCGAGTCATATTCACAATTTGTCCCTGGAAATACGGGAATAAACACTGTAGGCTTTGCCACCTTATTTTTACATATATAAATGTCTTTGGTATCGTAAAGCTTTGTTTCTATCGCGTCCGTATTTTTTGATGCCTTTGTGGGAAATACTTTTTCAAGCTTTGATGTCCACGCTTTCAGCGCCTCGTCCATCGATACGTTCTCACCAGCGTATATAAAGCCATCATTTTCGCCAAGAACAGTGCCGACTGTTACGTATGCTGCACCGCACTCGGCAAGCGCATTTTCCTTATCTAAGGCAATCTCGACGATAATGCCGCCTATACTATTTTCAAAAAACTTCTCTGCTTTAAGCCCGCTGTCAAACTCTACTCCCAGCTTATTTCCAAACGCCATCTTTGCCGCTGCCGCCGCTATTCCCTTGGCATCGAGCACGTATGCCGCCACGATTGCTTTTTCCTTTATGAGCTTGGAAACGGCATCAAACATTTTCATCGTCTTATTATAATCGGGCAAATCGTAGCTGTCCTTTGGCAGCTCAAACACTACGAGCCTGTCGCCCTTGCGTTTAAGCTCTGGCGTGATGATGTCCTGCTTTTTCGCCACATCAACCGCAAATGACACGAGTGTCGGCGGCACGTCTATATTGTTGAATGTGCCCGACATTGAATCTTTTCCGCCGATGGACGGCAGCCCATAACCAATCTGCGCCGAATATGCCCCTAAAAGCGCCGCAAACGGCTGACTCCAGCGCGAGGGTTCGCTAGTCATGCGCCTGAAATACTCCTGAAACGTAAATCTTATCTTTGAGTAATCTCCGCCCGCCGCCACGATCTTAGCCATTGATTCCGTGACCGCATAAACCGCACCGTGGTAAGGGCTCCAGCTTGACAGATAAGGGTCAAATCCGTATGCCATCATAGTGACTGTGTCCGTCTTTCCCCTTAAAAGCGGGAGCTTGGCAACCATCGTCTGTGTCTCTGTGAGCTGATACTTACCGCCATAAGGCATAAACACGCTGCCTGCGCCGATTGACGCGTCAAACATTTCGACAAGCCCTTTCTGCGAGCAGACGTTCAAATCATTTAATACCGCGAGCAGATTTTCCCGCATTGTGCCTTTAAATTCATTATTTTTAAAGTAATTTTTCTCCTTGTCGGGCGTTTCGACATATACCCCTGTCTCTTGATGAGCGCCGTTTGTGTCGAGAAATGCCCTCGAAAGGTTTACTATCTCCTTTCCTCTCCAAAGCATCACAAGGCGAGGCTCCTTTGTAACTTTCGCGACCTTTACCGCCTCCAGATTTTCTTCGGCGGCATATTCCATAAATTTATCAGCGTCTTTAGGGTCTACAACGACCGCCATTCTCTCCTGAGATTCTGAGATAGCAAGCTCTGTGCCATCAAGACCTGCGTATTTTTTAGGCACCTTGTCCGTGTCTATTATAAGCCCGGGCGCAAGCTCCCCAATTGCCACGGAAACGCCGCCCGCGCCAAAATCATTGCATTTTTTTATCAGGCGGCTTACCTCCTCGCGCCTGAAAAGTCTCTGCAGCTTTCGCTCTGTGGGCGCGTTTCCTTTCTGCACCTCAGCGCCGCAGGTTTTGATAGAGCTTTCCGTATGCACCTTTGACGAGCCCGTAGCACCGCCGCAGCCGTCACGCCCTGTACGCCCGCCGAGAAGTATGATGATGTCGCCTGGGTCTGAATTGGCCCTGATGACATTTGCTCTGGGAGCAGCTCCCATTACCGCGCCTATCTCCATTCGCTTAGCCACGTAATTCGGGTGGTAAATTTCCTTTACATAGCCTGTCGCAAGCCCTATCTGGTTGCCGTATGACGAATATCCGCTCGCCGCGCCGCGCACGAGTTTTTTCTGTGAAAGCTTACCTTTCAAGGTTTTTTCAATAGGCAGCGTAGGGTCCGCCGCACCTGTCACGCGCATCGCCTGATATACATATGAGCGCCCTGAAAGCGGGTCTCTTATAGCACCGCCAAGACACGTCGCCGCGCCACCAAACGGTTCTATTTCCGTGGGATGATTGTGCGTTTCGTTTTTAAAGCTTACCAGCCATTCCTCAGTTTGTACGCCTCTGCCGTCGCCCTTGTCTATCTCTACAGGCACTACAATAGAGCAGGCATTTATCTCGTCAGAATCCTCCATGTCCTGAAGTTTTCCCTCTTTTTTTAGCTTGCGCATAGCGATAAGTGCCAAGTCCATAAGGCAGACATACTTGTCCTTTCTGCCTGCAAAAAGCTCATCTCTTGCGCCAAGGTACTGCTTATACGCCGACTTTATCGGCTCGGAATAATATCCTTCTTCAAAATCTATATCCTTTAACTCCGTCGAAAATGTCGTATGGCGGCAGTGGTCCGACCAGTATGTGTCAAGCACCCTTATCTCTGTCACTGTCGGATTGCGCTTTTCCTCGTTTTTGTAGTAATTCTGTATATGAAGAAAATCCTTGAAAGTCATCGCAAGACCGAGTGAATTGTACAAATCGTTAAGCTTGTCCTGCGCCATATCAGTAAATCCGTCAAATACCGCTATGTCCTTTGGCTCGTCAAACACTGTAATCAGGGTGTCGGGCTTTTGCATGTCTGTCTCGCGCGAGTCCACGGGATTTATGCAATATGCCTTTATCTTTTCAAACTCGCTGTCTGAAATGTTCCCTATGAGAAGATATGTCACGGCCGTCCTTATTACCGGTTCTTCATCTTCCTTTATAAAGCGAACGCACTGCTCGGCGGAATCTGCCCTCTGGTCAAACTGACCAGGCAGAAACTCCACTGAAAAACAGCGGCTGTTTTGCGGCTGTTCAAAGCTTTCATGATAAAGCATATCGACAGGGGGCTCTGAAAATACAGTGCCACAAGCCTTTTTAAATGTTTCGTCCGAGACATTTTCCACATCGTAGCGGATAAATATCCTGACCTTTTCAAGTCCGTTTATGCCGAGGTAGCTTTTCAGCTCCTCCTCAAGCTCCCTCGCCTTTACTGCAAAAGAGTCCTTTTTTTCCACGTAAACACGTCTAACATTTCCCATTTGTGAGTCCTCCGTTGATTTTCAAAAAAATATTTGTTTTAATATTTTAACTATATCTGATTTACAGGGGTTTTTCAACTGAATATGATAAAATAAGTTATATAAAATATCCTACTATAAAAAACAGAAAATAAATTTTATGATTTTTGTTGAAAATATAGAAAATATATGGTAATATTTCACATACAGGACAACCGTGCTGCGGGGTGGGCTGACCTTTCATTCTTAACAGAGTGGAGGTGATGCCTATGAAAAATCAATTTGATTTTAAAGATATGCTGACATTTGGCATATTTCTTCTGGCATTACTTACATTTATCTTTTCGTTTTGTAAGTAAAGCTACATAGAAAAACCACCCCTAAACTTTGACCAGTGACGGGGTAGTTTTTCTACACAAAACAGGTCAACCCACCTTGTGGGCGGTTGTTCCTTTTATATATTTAATCTACCACATACAATCAAATTTTTCAAGTGAAATTATATACAAAAAGTTTATTTTTCTTGTCAATCTCTTTGTCCTTTTACTTCTCCAAGATTTGTGATAAACTAATATTATCAAACAAGCATCATCAAATGAAACAAGGGGGGATTGGTGTGGACGAGAAAAAATTTGCGCTGCTTATCGACAGCGACAATATCAGCGCGCATTATGTGAAAATAATTCTTGATGAGCTTTCTAAATACGGCACTGTGACTTACAAGCGCATTTACGGCGACTGGACCAGGTCAAATGCTTCCAAGTGGAAAAACGTGCTGCTTGCAAACTCGATTAATCCCGTGCAGCAGTACAGCTACACCAGCGGGAAAAATGCGACTGACTCCGCTATGATAATAGACGCGATGGATATACTTTACTCAGGACACGTAAACGGCTTCTGCCTTGCGTCAAGCGACAGCGATTTTACGCGGCTTGCAATGAGGCTGCGCGAGTCGGGAATGTATGTAATAGGCATGGGCGAGAGGAAGACGCCCGAGCCTTTCCGCTCTGCGTGCGAGAAATTTGTACTGCTTGATTTACTTTCAAATGTCGAGGTTGCCGACGCGAAAGAAGAAAGTGACATCACGACTGACGCGCTCACTCCGCTTTCAGAGATTGAAAAAGCGATTGTCAAAATTATTACAGAAAACGGAAATGACGGTACAGCTATGGACATCGGCGAGCTTGGCAGCCGTCTGTCGAAGATGTATCCGTCATTTGACGTAAGAAATTATGAATATACCAAATTTTCAAAATTCCTTGAAGCATCTGAATTTAAAAAGACGATAAAGCTGGAATACAATGAAAACACTATCACGGCGTACCTGCGTGACGCCAGCGTGACGCTCGACGATATACACAATGAAGTAATCTCAATACTCGAAAACTGCGATAAGAAAACCATAAATATCGGCGAACTTAACCAAAGGCTTTTGCGCAAATACCCTGACTTCAACATATCAAATTACGGCTACGCAAAGCTTTCAAAGATGCTCGGCGATTTCAAGGAATGTAAAATCACAAGCCTCGGTAGAGTGATTACTCTACTACAAGCCCAAAAGTCCCCATAATGTACTCTATCTCTTTGTCAAGGTCATCTGACGTAAGTCCCATGGTCTGCGCTGTGACCTTTAATCCCTCAATAGTATAGACAAGATTTTTTGCGGCGGCCCTCGGGCTGTCGCAGTCTATCCACTCCTGTTTGACACCATCTGTGATAAGCTTTTCAAGCTCATCTATATCGCTGTTTATGCGTTTTATGACAAGGTTGTCATTTTTAGCCGTTTTATTTTCAAAAAGATATTCATATGTGGCAGCAGAAAGACTTTCCTTTTTTTTCAATATTTCCTTTTTCTGCTCATTTAGGTAGATGAACATGAGCGTGGCAGGCGTAGTGTCATTATCTCTTGATGCGTCTATGGTTGTCTTGGCATCTTTCTCCTCCTGCTCAAGAACAGCTTCAAACAGCTCCTTTGTATTTGAAAAATACAGATACAAACCGCCCCTGCTTATGCCGCACGCTTCCACTATATCTTTCATCGTGACAGCTCTGTAACCTTTCTTCTGAAAAACCGCACGCGATTTTTCGATGATGTAGTTCTTCTTCTGTGTTGACTTATCTCCCATTATATATACTCCTCCATACCGCATTGTCCCTAAATGGCTACTCGAGCGGTTTTCTTATCTCCATTAATTCTTTCAGTTTTAATAAAAGGGCAAGGTATACACCGTTTTGGACACCTTCGGACCATACCGCGCCTCTTACGTCGCCTTTTAGAATGTACTTCGACAGGATATCTCCCAGAACCGATATATCCTGCAGTGAGCAGGCACTTATGACCCTAAGCTCGTCCTGCGCTGTTTTCATTCTGTAACGCGAAAATGTATAGACATAATTTCTGTTTATAAAATCCGTCTTCTTTGCCTCTTTGACAAAGTTAAGCAGATTAGAGTCATAAACCGGTACTGCCATTGAACTTTTATCTATACCCTCTCCGCTGTATATGCTTGATGACGCGCCGCCGCTTGCCCCCTGAAGCCAAGGCAGAAACTTCATAAGCCTGACAACGTCCTCCTTATAGCAAATGATAATCTCGTCCCTTGAGAGCCTAAGACTGTCTGCCATTTAGCTCACCCTTTCCATAAATTATTATTTTGATATTGCAAGCCAATGTCTTCAAGGCCGACGCAAAATCTACATAATTGCTTATATACAAGTATATTTTAACATAAATTTATGAAAAGTACAGTAAATTTTTTAAGCAATATAGTGTTACCTTTTCGCAAAATAGTTATAGATTGATTAAGATTTTGAGTGTATCATAAAGATATGTTTAGTAGAAATACTAGACTTGCTAATTAGCAATTCCGGAAGAATTCCCCTTTTACACAAGCAAAGAAGTCTGATTTTATATCAGACTTCTTTGTTTTTTACAAAATGCAATCAAATTTGTTGTCTAATATTTAACAAGCAATAGTTTAGTTATTTTTTGAAAAGCTTGCCAAATAGGCCTTTTTTCTTATTTTCATCTGATGTATCTTGACCGGTGGTATTTTCGGTTTTTTCATCGTTTGTGGTATCCGTGTCGTCTGACGTATCCGGCATAGGCTCGCCAAGCTTGACTGACAAAAGCAGGCTGTAAGCCTCGGCAAAATTAAGTCCTCTCTGCTCCGCAAGCATACTCGCAGTATTTCCGTTAATATTGAGCGCGCCGACAGACGGATAAGCGCCGTCCCTGATTGCCAAAGCAAATTCAGCAAAAATGCTGCTGTCTGTCTTTAGACGCTTGTAACAGTAAAGCGCCTCGCTATATGAAAGTCCACACCCTTGTGTGAGGTAAATCATGATTTCTTCTCGAAATGCCTCTGACTTTTTCCACTGTTTTGCAATCTCACCCATAAGCTTAGTGTCCAATATACATAAAAGGCTTGGGCCATCTGTAAGCACGGCCGCCTTGCTTGCCGCGCACAACTTTTGCGTAAACTGCTCATTGTCCACACCTGCAGGCATAAGCTTTCCCTCGCCCTTGCGTACAGCCTCGTAGCGATTAGTCACAATAAGATAAGCAAGTTCATTTTTCAGCACAAAATCGCCCTTTTCATCGCGCAGAGTGTAAATGTAAGGCATTTCACACAAAAGCTCGGTAAGCAATACAGCTGTTCTGTTTAAAAGGCTATTGTAAAGTGACAGTTTTTCCTCATTTTTTTCATTTCTTGCTTTCTCAAAGCGCGTGGCTGCCTCACGCATATATGCCATATGCTCCGCAAGCGTACAGCCTGACAGATACGCCAATCCCTGGTCCGTGTCGTTATCGATATGTGCGGCAAGCTCGCTTATGCGCTCCTTGCTTATGACATATTCGTTGGTTCTGTCACAAAAAGGAATGGCAGGGATACGGTACTGTCTCCCCGAATCATTCTCCTTTGAAATCGCGGCAAGCGTCTCGCTGTCCAAAAGCTTTTCCAAGTCAAATTCCTTACCCGAAGCGTCCTTGAAAAATTCCATTTTGCACACGACGGCGCTTTTCGTGTCAGACTCAAGCGTTATGCCTGTCACTCCGGCTTTTTCCGCGATTGCGGTCAAGACATTGAGATTGGCAATCTTATCTTTTTTGTCGAGCACACCTATCGGAAATATGCCGTCAAATACAGGCAGTAGCATTGGATTTTGAAGTACATAGCTGACAGCATTGTCATAATTTTCAAAAATGTACATCATTACATTCTTTTCATCAAGTTTCATCAGGAAAGGAAGTCCTATCGACCTCACATAGTCGCCGGTTTGCGGCATAAGAAGTATATACAGCCTGTCGAGGTCAAAATATTCCTTTACTCTCTCTCTTACCGTTTCCTCATTAAATTGAGGTATATCAAGAAGTCCTTTTATATCAATAGTGGCGGGGTCATATTCAAGCCAATAATTTCTATGCGGCTCTACAACAACCTGGAATTTTCCTCTGACAAGCTGTGAAAGCATTGAAAGTTTGTACTTGCTCACGGGCTTTTTGTCCGGATTAAACCGCTGAGCGCTTTCGGGTGTCAGAAATACCTTTAAAGCCTCATAGTCAAAGTCCTGCACAGTCGCCTGGGAGCCATCTTTTTTGCGTTTCATTGTCATAAGCTCAAAGGTCTGCTTTTCACCTTCCGCGGGCTTTTTTCTAAAATCGGGCAGTTTGCCTATTATATAGACATACTTTGTCCAAAGCCTTGCGACAGCCTCCTCCTTTGTGCCTCTTTCTATCGATGCCATATACATATAATGGTAACTGTCCGCCGCACTTTTAAGTACCAGCAAATCCTTTGCGGCAAGATAACGTTCCTCGCAAAGCACATTTTTTGGCTGGGACGCGTCAACATTTATATGCAGGACAAGTCCCTTTATGTTCTCGTCAAATATCTGATTTATGACCTCGCCCAGCTTATCCTCATGATACGCATACCTATGCGCACTGCATTTTGTCGCCTTGGATACGTATGCATCATAATATTCCCTGTCAAAAAATACGTGAATCGCATCATCGAATACCTCCTGCTCATCACGCTGCATTACCATTATGTCCTTGTCAAAGCCATCAAATAAATTTAGCTGCCATACTGTTATATTAGATTTTCTTTCCACTGTTGTTTACCTATTCCATTTCATTATTTTAAGTCAGTATTTCCCGTCCGTGCCGTCCGCCATCTATGCAGCAGGCGTCAATCAGCTTTCCACTATAAGATACCTGCCGTCACCAATATCAAATACCTCCGGCGCATCAAGGATTTCTTCCTTCTCCTGCCCCTCCAAATCCACGCCTTCCTCGTCAAAGTAATCCCATACCTCGTCCACGGAATCTACAACTACCGCCATGCACTCCTCCAAAAACGCCTCCGCCTCGTCAATGTTTTCAGCAACTTTTTCAGGCAGCAGCTTTAACTGATTTTCCAAAAAACAATTCAGTACCGCGTCATCATATTCGTGCATAATGTACCTCCAAAATATTTTTATATTTGTTTTATCTATATAATATAGCCTATCATATATATTTGTAAAGACCTTATGCAAGCTTTAGGGCAAAAAGTTCATTCATCAGACGCGCGACAGGAAGTCCCACCACATTGTTGTAGTCGCCGTCTATACCTTTTACATACGCTGCAAAGCGCCCCTGTATCGCGTACGAGCCCGCCTTATCCATAGGCTCGCCCGTCGCTATATACGCGTCGATGCGCTCCCTGCTTATAGGATATAAACTGACACTTGTCTGCTCATGAAAAGTAATAATTTTTTCTCCCTCAGATGAATTGATTATAAGCGTGACGCCCGTATAAACCTGATGTGTCTTACCTTGAAGCAACATGAGCATTCTCACGGCATCGTCCTCGTCTTGAGGCTTGCCCATTATTGTGCCGTTATAGGCTACTATCGTGTCGGCGCCAATTATAACAGCAGTGTCATTTTTATCCATTAAACCGCCCTGTAAACATTTTTGTGACACTTCCGTCGCCTTTTGCAATGAAAGCTCCTCTACTATTTCATGGGGAAATTGCTTAGTAATAATTTCCTCGCCATGCGAAGCAAGCACTTCAAATTTGAGCCCGACCTGTTCTAAAAGCTCTCTACGTCTTGGAGAATTTGATGCCAAAATGTACTTTATCATTTTCAGATGTCTCCTTATATTTTTCCATAATTTAATATACCATAAACCCCCACCAAAAAGCTTTCCAACACCCAGAAAGCAGCTAATATACTGTCTAAGCGCCTAGCCCGCGAAAGCCGGATTTTCTTATGCGGGGCAAGAACACCTAGGGGCAAAATTGGCACGGACGCCAATTTTAGCCGAGCGGCGACACGGATGTCGCCTCTCGGCGGCCCCGCCG
>CANQHZ010000054.1 GCA_947623805.1 uncultured Lachnospiraceae bacterium
GCCAATCTACCACTGCTGGTGTCTGATGCTGGAGGAGCATTTTTTCGGGTAAGCGGCAGCATCATTTTCCGCCAATCAGTACCTCCTTGCCCTGAAAAGCAAATCCGTATTTGTGTATCTTATCTTCCGAAATGCCTTCAGCGGTAAGGGATGCGGCATAATTTTTTTCTTCTATCTGTTTCAGTGCTTCATTCAAAGTATCGTCAAGCGATTTGTCGCGGCGCTTATTAAAGACCTTAAATTCTATTATTATAGCGTCTCCGCTTTCATTCCTTGGCTTGAGCATCACGTCATACCTGCCGAAACCGCTCTCGCGGTTTGATGTTATCACGTACCTGTCCTTAAGTTCCACTGTAAGCCCTAGGACAAGACCATGGTAAAAGCGCTCGGGCTGTGTGCGTCCCGAGGCTTTTCCAGCTGTGTCAAAGCTACTGAATATTTCCTCAGATATGCTGTTCATATATTCATTCATTGCATCCGTATCTCCGGCAAGCAACGCCCTGACGAACTCACCATAATCGGAAGTTGTCCTAAACCACCCCTTGATCATCTTTTCAAACATTATGCGGACTTCATGGTTTGTGAGCGCAAGTTCATATTCCTGACTGCTTTCCACCACGCCCTCTTTGTAGCCTGTATACTTATTGACGCGTAGATAACCTGATGCAAGCATAAGGCTCCAAAGTGTTTCCGCGCTGCCGTCAAGCTGGCTGTAAACAAGCTGCTCGTCTATGTCAGTTTTGGTGACGCCTCCATCAAGCAGCGTTTCAAAATGCTTTTTGATGTCTGCATTCGCCTCGCGCACAAGCTTGTTTATGAGGCTGTTTGCGCTAGTGTCCGCCCAGTAGGTGGTGAATTTTTCCTTGCCAAGATAATTGATTATGGACCAAGGGTTGTAAATATCCGTCACATTGCCAAAAGTAAAACCATCATACCACCATTTTACTCCCTTTTTGTCTGTCAGTCCAAGTTCATCCATTGCGCTGAATACTTCCTGCTCCGTGAAGCCGAAGACATCAGCATATTTGTCGGATGTTGTTGTCACAACCTCCAGGTTGTTCAAGTCAGAAAATATAGACTCCTTGCTTACCCTTGTAATGCCTGTCATTATGCCACGTTCAAGCCATGGATTAGTCTTAAATGTAGAATTGAACATACTGCGCGTGAATGACACAAACTCATCCCAGTAGCCGTCAACATATGCCTCCTGCATTGGTGTGTCATACTCATCGAGAAGGATTATGACTTTTTTGCCATAATAACGGGAGAGGAAGTCTGACATCTTGTAAAAGGCAAGCGTTGCCGTGCTTTCGCTCATATCCTTGGAAATATCATCAAAATATTCGATGTCGCGCTCATTTAAAATACCGCTTGTTTTTAAATAAGAATGTTTAGTGTATAAATCTACGATTAATTGATATATTTTATTTTTTGTTGAAGAATAATCGGGTTCTTTTATATTCGCAAAAGACAGACTGATTACGGGATATGTTCCCTGCAGCTTTTGATATTTCTCATCTTTCCAAATGGAGAGATTTTCAAACAGATCGCTTCGTGTCGCATAATTTACTGAAAAGAAACTTTCCACCATGCTCATGGTAAGCGTCTTGCCAAAGCGCCTTGGACGCGTGATGAGCGTGACACTGTCGCCGCTTTCCCACCATTCCTTTATGAAAGCGGTTTTATCCACATAAAAGTAGTTGTTTGATATGATTGTTTCAAAATCCTGTATGCCTATGCCTACTGTCCTTGCCATGCTTATTGACCTCCAATAAAAACCGACTAGTTAAAAGAGCCGCAAAACGTTGCCGTATGGAGTAATTCCACGCATTAACCCTATTTAACTACTTTCATTTTAGCATAAACTACAAGCAAATAAAAGCAGTTTCTAAATAGAGAGAGCAACTCTCTTCAAAAGATTATACAAAATTAAAAATCCCAATCCAAAATTGACATTGTTTAATTCACAATCTCATGCTTTAAATCAGGATTTTTACGTATTTTATTAAGTTTATTTCAGATTTATGGTTCTTCTTTGCCAATGTCCTGTCCGGCTTCAGCCAAAACCCGTTTCAGTTCAGCGATTATCGCATCCTTCCTGGCAAGCTCTGCTTTGTTTTCAGCAAGTTCCGCTCTGTTTTCAGCAAGTTCCGCCCTGTTTTCAGCAAGTTCCATATTGCTTTCAGCGAGTTGCCGCTTAAGCTCCCCGAGCTCAGGCAAGAGCATTTCCTTTAGCGCATCACTCATAATCCCACCTCCCAGAACTATCTCTTCAAATATCTCAGTGTTCACGTCAGATGCAAGGTTCACGACGGTTTCAGCCTTGGCATAATATTTTTCATTATCTTTCAGGCTCTCATATCTGTCTAATAGCTCATCCGCCTGTTTAATGTCCATGTTACGCGTCAGAGCTTTCAGCCATACATGAGCGTTGCTGTCAAGTTCCTTAGTTACCACGATCTGCATCGGAAACAGCATATCCTCAATATAGTATATCCCGTTTCCGCCTGTTGTGACGCGATACTTTTCCGATAACTGTGACAAAAGTTTTACCGGCTTCTGTTCGCGTATCAGCGTGACTGTGATATCTGTGTCAAGGACTTCATCCACCGCACCTGTATCAGCTTTATACAGGCACGCATATGCAAGCACCTTGTAAAATGTGTCTATGTTCATCCCGTCATCAGGTGACTTGAATTCCACAATATTGTGACCGAGGAAGATTGCGCCGATTTCGTTTTTTATCGTTTCATGCGGTTCTTTTCTGATAATCAGAAGGTCTATCTGCAGCGGTTCACTGCCTAAATTATGCTCCCTGTCATACAGAAGGACCTTTTCATTTTCCATCAACTCCAGCTCCATGCTTGTGCAAAATGCGGGATGCCACTGTGTCCTGTTTTCAATCTCCAAATGTGTGTCCTTTCCTTGTCTGCATCAGGCATATACCATGAAGCCAGACATTCATTCGTTGTGCTTAAAATAATTATACGGGATTATTGCCTCATTCACAATCTCATGCCTTAAATCAGGATTTTTATATATTTTATTCAGTTTATTTTAGATTCACTGTTCTTCTTTGTCCATACTTTGTCCGACTTCGGTCAAAACCCGTTTTAGTTCAGCAATTATCGCATCCTTCCTAGCAAGCTCTGCCTTGTTTTCAGCAAGTTCCGCTCTGTTTTCAGCAAGCTCTGCTCTGTTTTCAGCAAGTTCCGCCCTGTTTTCAGCGAGTTCTGCTCTGTTTTCAGCAAGTTCCATATTGCTTTCAGCAAGCTGCCGTTTAAGCTCCCCAAGCTCAGGCAAGAGCATTTCCTTTAGCGCATCACTCATAATCCCACCTCCCAGAACTATCTCTTCAAATATCTTCGTGTTCACGTCCGATGCAAGGTTCACGACGGTTTCAGCCTTGGCATAATATTTTTCATTGTCTTTCAGGCTCTCATATCTGTCTAAAAGCTCATCCGCCTGTTTGATATCCATGCTGCGCGTCAACGCTTTCAGCCATACATGAGCGCTGCTGTCAAGTTCCTTTGTTACCACAATCTGCATTGGAAACAGCATATCCTCAATATAGTATATCCCATTCCCGCTTGTTGTTACATGGTACTTTTCCGATAGCTGCGACAAAAGTTTTATGGGCTTCTGCTCGCGTATCAGCGTGACTGTGATATCTGTGTCAAGGACTTCATCCACCGCACCTGTATCAGCTTTATACAGGCACGCATATGCAAGCACCTTGTAAAATGTGTCTATGTTCATCCCGTCATCAGGTGACTTGAATTCCACAATATTGTGACCGAGGAAGATTGCGCCGATTTCGTTTTTTATCGTTTCATGCGGTTCTTTTCTGATAATCAGAAGGTCTATCTGCAGCGGTTCACTGCCTAAATTATGTTCCCTGTCATACAGCAGGGCTTTTTCGTTTTCCATCAGCTCCAGTTCCATGCTTGTGCAAAATGCGGGATGCCACTGTGTTCTGTTTTCAATCTCCAAATGTGTGTCCTTTCCTTGTCTGCATCAGGCATATACCATAAAGCCAGACATTCATTCGTTGTTCTTAATACCATTATATGTGATTTGCGGTGTAATATCAAGCTGAAAGAAGGAGTGGTTTGTGGCAAATTTACAAAATATGTGCGTAATTATGTGCTATTTGCAGCAAAATTCTGCGTAAAAACCATAATGTAAGCACAGCAAATACAATATTAATTATACCAGCAGACACGACACTGAATGTTTCAAGAAAAATAGAATATGTTTCATGATGAATAATTTCTTCTATTTGCTCAGCTTTCAGTATTGCTGTTGACGCAGCCTGCACTTTTAATAGTATTTCATGACTTCTTCGCGGGTGCAGTCTGCGTATTCTTCGTTTCTAATGACCGCATTATAGACATTTTCAAAATCAGGAAGGAGCACTTTCAACGATCTCACCAGTGCCGCCAACCCTTTCTTTTCGCCTTCCTCCCTTGCAATCCGCCTTACCTCCTGCACGTCGTAGCCTTTGAAGTTTGCAAAAAGTTCTCACACCTTACGCTCCTTTACCTGATCCGCAAACCTCCTCGCCTCATCCCTGGGAACGCTGAGCTTTGCCAGCAGGATTTCTACTATCTGTCCTATTATTCCAAGCAGATATTACGGCGTCTGATGCCATGACGCATACGCTCCTGCTCCTTCTCGTAGTCCTCCCAGATGAATGCCATATAGCGGAATATCTGCATAGTTACATTATAATCCACATATGACTTATGTTCAATAAGGGAAACTATGTAAAATGGAGTTTTTTCTTCCTTTATACGGATTTTCTTCACTACGTCCGAGTCCCTCTCCTCAGTGAACATATGCACGAAGCGCTCTGTCTCATCTTCGATATCTTCAGGCTGCACATTGTGCAGCAGCGGGATGTCCACATAATCCCGCAGGAACTGTGCACATAAAATCGGATCGTCAGAGATGATTTTTGCGGAACTGTCCCTGAGCTGCTTGTTGTCTTTGCTGATTGCGCCTTTTTCTCTTTCTGTCAAATTAAATGTCCCCTCTTTCCGCATTGCTGTTTATGAATATGCTTTGCTGTCTTCATCTGCCTTGACTTGTCATTAGGCTTTCGCAGTACTTTGCTAAGTAGCAAACCTATGTTCGAATATATGTTATCATGCAAACAAGTGTTTGTCAATAGTTTTCAGAAGGAAAAATATTTTCCTAAATATAAAGTATGAAATTGTCAAGGTGCAGTGCTGCAGTTATTGCCCCACAGCTATATCTAAACACGTAGTATTTATCCTATATCGGTGACGTGACTAAATCCATTTTCATAGTAAGATATTCTAATGTGAAAATACAAAAATCACATATATATCGCTTAAATTAATTTTTTGAGATAAATTTTTTGATTAAAATATCAATTATAATACATACAATTATTATAATTATATTTATTAAAATATACCAATAGCCTACTTTGCCTTGAGATAAATTAACAGAAGATAATACCAACTGGTAAAATAATACATGCAGTCCCATTACTGGAATTGTATGTTGCCCCACAATAGAAAATAGTTTACCAATTAAGCTTGATTTTATTATTTTACAGAAAACTATGCATAAAAAAGAACCAATAATTCCTATACATATATACATCACTATATTGCAAAACCGCTCGTTGCCTCCATATAATCTGACAGCTATGTTTATTCCTCTATTAACTTTTTTTAATATAAAATAAATTATTGATCCGAAAACAAAAAGTGGTATTTTTATTCTGCTTCTGTCAAATGAATCAAATATATCATATCTTTTTAAATAAAATCCACATATCATAAATACTGATAATACTGGAGCCGTATCAAGACTCCATGGCAGCAATACTGGAAGAAAACTTAAAATATATGCTGTAACAGCCAACAGCATAAATACCACAATTACGGAAATTAAGGATTTAAGCTTCCGAATCAGGATACCTGATAATATAACAGTAACTGCCATAGCGCAAAGAAACCATAGGGGATGGTTTTCCATATTCATAAAAACAATATTTCTGGTATTATTATATTCAAAAAGGCAGTATCTGCCGTAAAAAATCCCGATTAAATTAATGACCCAGGGACTTTTGTGTCTAATAAGACTGATTCCAAAAAGTACAAGCGAATATTTTGCATATTTAGCAATCAATGTTTTTGCCCTATAGAAATAGTTACAGTTTTCCTGATAAAAATATCCCGATATAACAAAAAACAATGCAATGTAATATGGTGTAATGAAGCTCCCTCCAATGGGTATGCCGCCATTATGAGAAAATACTACAGCAGTCATAGCAATTCCTCTGGCTATATCAAATTCTGTCTGTCTGTCTGTCTGTCTGTCTGTCTGTCTGTCTGTCTGTCTGTCTGTCTGTCTGTCTGTCTGTCTGTCTGTCTGTCTGTCTGTCTGTCTGTCTGTCTGTCTGTCTGTCTGTCTGTCTAGCATATTTTTATTCTTCATATTTGTCAACACTTTTTTCTTAATTTTTTTTGATCATCTTTTTTAACAATTCAAGCTTGCCACTTAACATAAGATACCCTATATAAATCATAATTACAATACACATTTTGGCAAACAATGAAAGGAAAACATTTGAGAGTCTTACATTAATTCCAAAACAATACACAATTACACAGGTAATAAACATAACTGTAATATCTTTAAAAAATTGTCCGAAATAATTTAATACGGATTCTCCAAGAACTCGTCCAATTAAGATAGAAAATGTCACAATCATATTGGACCATGAGGCGATGGCTACTCCTATCGCAACAGCCTCTATTGAGCCAAACCAAACCCCCGCTGTAATACCTGCGCAAGTTACTGCTGCATTAATAAAACCTGCCACAAACAACATCTTCGTATTGCTAGCGCTACAATATACTGAACCCGTCGTTGACATCATCATTCGCGGATATACTGAAAGACATAAAATCTGAAAAGCAACCACCGTATTTTCCCATTGGTTTCCATAAATAATTGCAATAATCTCCTTCCCTGCGCACAACAAAACAGGTACTATAGGAAGCGCTATAACTGATAAAATCTGTTGAATTTCCATATATCTTCTGAACAAATATTTTTTATCATTCTGATAGTCTTTTAAAATCGGATGAAGAACCGGTGTTATAATACCGGCAATGCTGCTCAGAGGATAGCCAGTCAATTTATATCCCTTGTCATAGTAGGCAAGCGATCTGCTTCCCATAACGCCTCCAATCAATATGGAATCTAAATTTCCTTCAAAGTAATTAATCCAACTAAAAGCAAATTGAAAAATGCCATAATTCCATACACGCTTTATTGGATTAAAGTGAATATGAAAACTTAGTTTTAAGCGAGCCGTATGATTATTCCATACATAATTTAAAACCGAGGCTACTACCGATTGAATTGCCAATGAATAATATTTCCATCCTATAAGAGCACAGACAATTGCGAATACATAACCAATCATATTTACTATTACAGTACGAATGGCAACTATCAAAAACTTTTTATCTCTCAACAACACCGAATTAGGAACCATATTCAAACAATTAAAATATACCGACACCGCCAACAAAATACACAACGGCCTATACACCTCATTAGAATAGAAAGCAGCAATCGGAAATCCCAATAAAGCAAATAGCAACGCAAGGCCTATCGCTATAAAGCCAGTAAAAGAAAAGATATCGTCAACATCACTCTTTTGCAAGTCATGAAACTGAATAACAGCTGTTCCAAAACCCATATCAGAAATACGCGAAAACAATGTGGTAAATATGGTCAATACCGCTATGATTCCATAATCATCAGGAGTAAGAATCCGCGCCAGTATAGCTGTAAACCCTATATTCATAATAATAACAGCATATTTTGATGCCGTATTAATTAATGCTGCTCTTTTTAACGTCATATAAAACCTCTTATTTGGTGGAGTATAGTCTGTCCGCCATATTTAACGCAAGTTCTACCGTAACGTCGGAATTATAATGTTGATGCTCCCCCCATCTTCCCAGTCCATATACTCCGTGCTCTGAGCACCATTTCAAAAGCTTATTCATTATTTGCGGTTTATCAACCGTATTTAACGGATATGCATATTCATTAATGTATGTAAATATAGGTTTAGTCATACTATCAAACATGCTTATTCGCTCTGCTCTTGTTTCAGTCCAATAACCTTTGCTGTCATGGCAAAAATTATGCCGAACAAGAATCCTATGATACGGTAACATGCTATCAGGATAATATATCCAATGAGCATCCGTATTTAAAGACTCAGGGAAGTAACGTGTTTCGATTGAACTGTGTTTAAGTCTTCCGATGCTGTCCTTTATATCATCTGGCATTCCTGCAAGCTGTGTAAATTCATTCCATGGTATAGTAGTGACTAAGATATCGAACTGATATTTTGCACCATCTTTAGTTTTTACCTTTTTTGTGGTAAAATCTATACCACAAACTTTTTGATTGTATGCGATATGTTCCCGCAGCTCTTCAGCCATCCTTAACCATAATTCGCCATAGCCGTATTTTTTCGGATAATAAAACTGCGTATGCCCTGGCTGTGTACCATAAGCCTTATGTGTCAGGCAGCTCATTAGGGTTTCATCAAAACTGACATTAGGGAGTTTGTCCAGCCAGTATGTACCAAGCTCGTCAAGTTCATCTGCAAACATTTTCCTATTATAGGGAAGCATATAATCTTCAGCAATTTTCATGCCGAGCTTCCAGTATATCCAGTCTATAAAGCGTGACGGCATTTCTTCGCCCAGATTACAGCCGGCTATTGCAATAGCTTTTAAATATTCTATTTGGTTTTCCAAATCCATCTGCCAGATATTTGCTTCGATCGGACTGTTGATCATATTTCCGTTTATTGATATCTGGCTGTTGCGTTCATATAAATCCCATTCTTCTATAGGCATAAATCCAAACAGGAAACTATTAACAGCAGGTCGCTTTACATCAAGGAAATGTCCACCGCCTATATCAAAAGGTGCATTATCAACATTGACAGAACGACATAATCCGCCTGCAACATTTTCTTTTTCTAAAATTAAAAACGAAGTTTCACCAAGCTGTTGTAAACGATGTGCTAATGTGAGTCCAGCCGGGCCTGCGCCAAGGATTAAGTATTTCATAATCTTTTCTTTCTGTTATATCCTTACAATACATTTTTGATTCAACTTTGTATAAACATAATAAACTATATCCTAATACTTTTTTAAAATATCTTCTAATTGCTTTACTCTTTGGCTAGTTAGATGATTTTTTATATATTTTTCATATTTATTCAAATCAATTTCATTATTTAAGTAATAATCTATTTGTTGCAAAAAAATTTCATAGCTATTACAAGGGTTGGAAAACTTTCTTAGTTGAAAATAATCAGTATCAGCATTATCTTCATAGTCACATAAAATATGACATTGAGAGATAATGCCCTCCAAAAATCTAGGGGTCACTTGACTCCAACCGTTTGTTCGACTCACGTTTTTATCGGAATTTGGGGTCATGTACATCAAGATTTTACTCTCTCGCATCAGACGCATGTATTCATCTCTTCCTTTAATTTCTTGAATAAAAGTAAAATTGCATTTACTATTATTGCTTATTTGACTAAAAATTTTTTTCAAGCCATTTCCAACAACAATAATTTGCAGTTGCCGCGTTGTATTATACGATGTTATATATTTAACAAGATATTGTATTAATTTTTCACTTTGTCTGCCGCATAAAATTAAATCGTATTTTTTTTCATACATAACATTGCTAAACATATATTGATCAGCTATCGAAAGTGGTAAATGCTCTATTCTTAGTGGACAACGATTTTCTATCATATATTCATAAACTTCTCTGCTGGAAATTAAAATCAATTCAGTTTGTTCATAGTAACGAATAAATATATTTAATGAATCTTTAGGCAAAAAATAATCAATTATATATGGAACAATCCCTCTTCTATTATAAAAATTATGATAACTATACGCTGTTATTTCAAAAACTAGAGTATTATCATTGCATAAATTATTTGAAAAAAAATTACAATTAAAATGCAAATATTTTCGAAATTTTCTGTTTAATTTGTCAAAAAAAATAAATCTCTCATTTTCATAAAACATTGTTAAGTTCATACCATTTATAAAAATATTTTCCCATTCATATACAATTTGATACCAATTATTTTTACCCCTTCGTGTATTTCGCCTAGAGATTATATTGGAAATATTCATAATTTCCCTCCATCACGTATTACTTAAATTCTTAATATCAGCAATATTCAAATACATTGTAAAATGCAGTTTCGTAAACTAATTTACATTGTGGAAGCAGTTGTTTTGGTAAATCTGCTTGGCGACATATTATAATATAACAAGAATCTGAAATATTTATATTTTCAACGTCATTTATAACATTAATTTTTTGGTTCCATAATGCAAATTGTAATTTTTCAATATTAATGTAATGACTATCATTATTTATAAAGTAAATATCTTTATCAGAAGATTTCAAATTTGAAGCCAGCATATTTGTTTCAGTACATTCATCTTGGTGTTTATATAAAGTCGTATCTACATGATATAAACCACAATTTAGCCAAAGCACTCCTATCATAAAAAGAGCAAGTACCTTCATACTATTTTTAGAATAATTAATCATAATATAAATCAGCATAGATATACTTGTAATTATTAAAACAGCAATATAATTCATATACGGAGAATGTTCTGTACCTGTTTTTAAAGCAATATAGCCTAGCATAGGGCTAACCTGTTGATAAAATATAGGATTCTTACTTAACATTACAAAATAGATTAAAATACCACAAATATTATAAAACGTACAAAAAGAAAACATTAATTTCCAGGGGGTTTTATTTATATGAAATTCATACATAGCGACCAAAAGTAATTGGCAGATAACTTGATCAGAATATCTACCATATACAGGGCAATCCATTCTTGAACCTCTAATCATAAATATAGAACTAATAGCTATTTCCGCAATGTAAGCTAACAAAATAAACGCATATACCCATACAAATTGTGAATCTTCTTTATTTCTGCGAATAATTCTTTTTATGATAAAATAAAAGGCAAATAACAAAAGCATAAATGAATTTGTTATACCAGAATATATATTGCCAATCAGGTTACTGATAAAAGCTTTCATTCCTGGCAAAGTGAATAAATATCCCAATTTACTTACTTGTCCGCCAAATCCATTAACATCTGATTGTTGATTTTGTAATCCCAATAAATTGGCTGATATGTATTTTTTGATAAAAATCGATAAAGTAATTCCTAATACTATTATGGCGAAGCAAAAACATATATTGATAACTTGTTTTTTATTAACAAGATGTTTTTTTAAAATATAAGTAAATTGACAAAGTAAAGCAATTACCACTACTCCCAAATTACGCAGATGTGCAGCGAACAAAAAAACAAGGCTTAAATTTAGCAATAGTAAATAAAAAATCTTTTTAGAGTAAACAAATTTAATCCACCATAACACAACTAACCAATATAATAAATATTGCAATGCTTCTCCTACTGTATATTGAGACAATAAAATTAATATTGGATATGTCTGTAAAAGGCAAGATATTAAAATAATAATTCGATCATTAACTTGCGGAAATAATTTACGTCCAATAACAATAGAAATAATAAAGCTAATACTAATAAAAACTGCATTAATAATAATTCCCATTTTGTATGCGATAATAGGTTGGTTTACCAACAAAATTACTGGTATTAAAAACAAGCTATATCCATAACCATAATATGGATTTAATTTATTTACATCCGACCAATCTAATTTACCCAAAAATGCAACATTTGCCCAATAACCATATTCGTCACCGACAACTACAAGCCCATTTAAAGAATTTATATTTTTTAACACAATAAACAAAAGTAATAAAAGCATTATGCAAAAAAATATCATATTAAAAAATCTTTTTTTCATTGCCAATTCTCCCAATTATCAATTAAATTAATAATCACTATTCACAAATATTTTAATTCTATTGAGCTGTTTTAGATAGCTGTTTTACCTTTTAATAAATTTAATCCTTGCTTAAACCAATGATATATTCTGCATATTGGTATCAAATAACCTTTATTTCTGCATATCGGATAATGGCGCATTAAAACATATTTACTTGACCATAATATTGTAGTTATTTTTACAAAAGTCATTCGGTATCTATCTATTGTGGAAATTATCTGCTCATAAATATTATATTTTTTAGTGTACATTTTATTGTTATCTAATAGTTCTAAAGGTAATTCATATTCCTCCAATGCTTTTATTTTGTCAAAAACCATTACTTCACTCAAGCCACAACCTTGCGTTCCATCAAGAATGCATAATTCAAGTGTTGAAACATATTTAGGTGTGTCCAGATAAATTATATTAGCTGAACCATCATGTTTTATATTAGTATAAAAAATTGGATTTTCTCCATTAAATGCTATTTTTATCCTGTTTATGTTACTGTTTAAAGAAGGATTCTCAAAAAACACGATAAAATTAACTAATATGCTTTTATTCCAAGAAAGTTTTACAGTTTTTGTAATATCTTTTTCATCTGGTTTCCATACGCCACAATCCAATACACAATGCCTTTGATTTAAATCATCTGAGTCAATAATTTTTAAATCGTTAATATACCCCCCCCCACCTATATTTGACGAAACTTTTATTTGAGCTTGTATAGCCCTATTTTCCGACGGTAGACGCCAAAATACAATGTCCGCATTTAACGCACTAGTCATTCTTAACTTAATTCTCTGACTTTTATATTTTACAGCAGCCTTATATAGTGGATTTTGCGACAATCTTATACTATTGCATACACTAGGTACCTTAAAACAAATTCTACTATCCCATTTCAAAACAGGGGTGCTTGCTAAATTATTATTTTCACTATATGTAGGCAAATGAGGAATATGATAATAATCGTTCCTTCCACGCATAACATTCTCATAGGCCAACTTTTTTAATATCAAAGGCTTATAATTTTCACATTCTACCAAGATTTCCCTAATTACCTCTGTAAAAACCAAAGATAAAGCCCTATGATCTGGATGAGTATCAAAGTCGACACAAAGAAGTAATTGGGGAAAATTATCGACTATAATTTCCTTTATATCTTCTTCCAAATTTTTTTTTGTATAACTATGATGTGTTCCATGCCTCTGATATGCATAATCCGCATGTGACTCTAACCCATAAGTTCCCATTTTCCCTGCATGAGATACACAAGTTCCGATTGAATTATAAATATGCTTTTCTTCCCATCCATCCCCATATCCCAAAAAAAGCACATCAGATTCCTGTATTCCAATACTTTTGCATGCATTTATTGCTTCTTTCAAACGTATTTCGGCTTCGTGTGCATAATAATCCCCATTAGTAACAAAGACTACCTTCACACACCAGTCTGCACTATGTGCCAAGGCATATAACATCCCTCCGCCAACCAACAATTCATCATCCGGATGAGGAACAAATAAAACAGCATTTTTCATACTTTTCTCCAATACAGCCGCTTGGTTTTGCATACTAATCTTGTAATTTTAGGACTAATAATAATTATTAATCCCATAACATAACTTCCTTTTTTCATCTTGAGTTCTTTCTTTATGCCATCCTTATATGCCTCCTTAATACATCTTTGAACATATTTGATATCATCAGCAGATAAGCATGCAAATAAATCATATCTATACACAAGCCGTATCCATTTTAAGCAATTTATAGTTAAATAATATTTTTTCACTAGAATGTTTTCTTGATTAATAGTTTTTCCTATTTCTCTATATGCTTTAAAATGCAGCATAGAATCAGCAATGTGAGTAGGGGAATATGCCTTAGTTGATGCCGACGCAGTATTATAACAATAAAAATATAATGCTTTGGACGAGCATACAATTTTTTTGCATCGCCTTATATATTCATAACAAAACAAATTGTCCTCACACATTTTGATATTCTCATTGAATCGAATGCCATACTGATTTAGTATTTTAATTTTATATAGTTTACATACTGGTCCGCCAAACATACCTTGTCTGGAAAATAAGCTTATTAATCCCTCGTCTCTTTCAATAATGCTGTCTTTCATTTCTTTTTTGTTCCATCTTCCCAGAGCATATTCACTTAAAAGGGTGCATACGCTTAAATCGACATCTGGCTGTTCTATATTTTTTAGCAATTCCAAAACATATTCAGGATCCACATAATCATCCGAATCAATAAAACAAATATACTTTCCTGCAGCATTTTCAATTCCGATATTCCTAGCAGAAGACACCCCTTTATTTTCTTGATGGATAAGTACAATTCTACCGTCTTTTTTCTGATATTCATTGCATATATCTATGCTTCCGTCCGTAGAACCATCATCAATAATAATAATTTCAAGTGCCCGGTATTTCTGCAAAATAACAGACTCTATACATTTTTTCAGATATCTTTCTGAATTATATACAGGAATAATAACAGTAACTAAATTCTCCATATGTTCTTCCTACATTCTAAAGCTATTGTTAATCAGTGCTGCTATTAT
The DNA here is from genome assembly GCA_947623805.1 of uncultured Lachnospiraceae bacterium. Lineage (GTDB taxonomy): Bacteria > Bacillota > Clostridia > Lachnospirales > Lachnospiraceae > COE1. The sequence continues at coordinate 14,594 of CANQHZ010000054.1, forward strand.
GAGTTTCCCCTTAAAAACAAATTAATATATTCTTTCGTTTTTTCTTTCCACATTTTTCGCTGTTCAATCTGTTCTGCAGTATATATACTGTCTTTACCAGTAATTTTTTGATACAATACTTCTCCGGATAGTTCCAATTCACTTACAAAATGTTTTTCCAAATGCGCCATTTTTGAAAAATAATATAATTTTTCATCCCATATAAATCCAATAAAAGGCACACCTAATGAATAGGCGCATATACAGGCATGTAATCTAGCCCCTAAAATTATCTTGTAACCAGATATCATGCCAATCAAGTCAGTATCAGATTTTGGAACTTTGATTTTTTTGTGAGTATTTCCATACAGTTTCAATAATTTAATACCAAACTTATAATCACTTGATAATCCGTTAGTAAAAAGCTCCCATTTCAAATTTTCATTGTCAAGTTTTTTTAATAAATCAACATATGTTTTTATCAACTCTTTTTCTGGCAAAGAAGAACCGTATCTTTTAAAGATATTTCCATAAATAAGATTGATGCCTATTGTTTCATTCATTTGTTTTCTTTGTACTTTGTAACATTCAGGAATCCAAAATGCTACATCGCCAACTCCTGCGCACAAAATACCATTATTAATATGATAGTCATTTCTCAGCCTTTCCACACCTGCCGCACCATCACGAGATGTAATGACTTTTACGCATTCGCTATTAAGGTGAGACTGTAAGAAGCGGCAGCGCCAATCCGTAGCATTATATTTTTGAATATTCATGGCATTAAACATAACGGGAATTTTTTGTTTCTTTGCTATATCTATAGTTAAGGAATAATAAGCCCACAATTTTTGAGTACCATATTTAAAGCTTCCTGCGCCAAAAATAATCATATCAACATCTTCAATAGCAGTCTTATAAGCCTTAAGGCAACGTATTTTTACTGCCAGTAAGACAAACTTATAACGCAACGCTTTGAGCAGGCATAATTTTGACATACATAAAACAAAATAATAAACTAATTTTCTTATTTTAGTCATAGCTGGTTCAAAATCGAAAATAATAACATCACATGTTCCAAATTCATCAACTAAATATTTATCGCACTGCAAAACAAAGTTCTCACCAAAATTATTTAAACTTTCCAGTCCCATAATAAGAATCTTTTTACTCATGATTTCAATGTCCTACCTGCTTTTGATTTCCATTAATATTATTCTATACATTTCTTCGAGTCCCCTCATTGGCTGCCATCCTAACTCAGTTATTGCCGATATATCCAGATTGTAGCAGTGGGGGGGGGAAAATTTCTTACAATTGCCGCCGTTTTCTGACAATTTAACCCTAATCTTATTTTCCCCAACCGTAGATGCTACTAATTCTGCCATTTCCCGTACCGAACAGTATGTATCAGGATTGGCGGCATTATAAGCCTTTCCAGCCTCGCCTCTGCAAATCAGTGTGAGAATTGCACTGACGGCATCCATAGTATATAAATAGCAGCGTCTGCTGCTGCCGTCGGTCAGCAGCGTGATGTCTCTCCCCTCAGCAGCGCATCGCGCAAATTCCGCAAATACTCGATTATCGTTTTTAGCAACACCTTTCCCAAATGTCTGCGCAAGTCTGACGATTGCAACTGGAATATTATACTCGTCAGCATACGCAACGCATAATGACTCACACTGCCTTTTGCTTTCTGGATAGCAGTTTCTAAGCAGCAATGGGTTCAGATAGCCTAAATCATCCTCCGCCAGAGTGTCGTCTGTACTTGGCGAACCGTACACTTCCATTGAAGACGCATATATTACTTTTTCCGCTTTTTTTGCTTTTGCAAGCTCCAGTATGTTGAATGTCCCCACAACCATTGTTTTTATGGTTTCCACAGGCTGCTCTATAAAAAAGCTGCTTGCCGTTGGACCTGCCAAATGTATTATGTAGTCTATCCGCGTCTGGATTTCGGGCAGCTCCAAAATATCCCCGCTCATAAGCTCTAAACAGCCGCTGTCTTTTTGCTGTCCTGCGTATTTTTCACAGGCCGCCGAAAAGTCGCGTACATATGCAATAATTTTTATGCCTAGATTTTTTTTCATGTCTGCATAAACTAGAGCGCTCGTTAAATTAAAGCCAATCAAGCCAGTCGCCCCAGTTATAAAAATGGTTTTATCCCTAAATCTGTCCCATTCTATGTAATCAAGTTTAACCAAGTTTTCCAAGTCATCCCTGAAAATCCTGTCTTCCAACCACATTTCCTATTCCCCCAAAAACAACTGCTGGTTTTCCTGCGCATCTAAGACGGCCCTCATAATAAAAAAGTCGCTGGGCGTCGTTATTTTAATGTTCTCGCTTGGTCCGTCCACCAGAAACAGCTTGTACCCATAGCTTTTCATTAAAGTGCAGGAATCAATGTAATTTCTATTCCCATCAAGCTGCGCCTGATAATGCGCATTCAAGATATCGTTAAGCCAAAAACTTTGCGGGGCTTTCGCGACTCTGGAATGACTTCGTTCAGGGACAGACTCTATCAATTCCGCATCGTTTACCACTAAAATCGTTTCTTGGACAGTCCCGGTCGTAATTGCAGAGCCATTTTTTTTGACACATGCGATATTATCGCTGATGACCTTATCATTTATCAGCGGTCTTACCCCGTCATGAATAAGCACAATGGAATTTTCACCATTGCTTATTTCCTTAGCGGCTTCCAGTCCATGAAAAATCGACATCTGCCCTGTCTCCCCGCCTGGCACAATTTTCTTGACTTTTTCAATACGGTATTTGTAAATCAACTCATTAAGATATTCAATATAGCTGCCTACACACGAAATGACAATCGCATCTATTTCCGGATGATTGTCAAAAATCTCCAATGTGTATATAATAATAGGCTTTTTGTGCATCTTGAGGAACTGCTTCGGGACATCCTTTGAGTGCATACGCTGACCTGTCCCGCCTGCAAAAATGACTGCTATATTCATCTGCTCACTTTTCCCTCTCTCCAATTTTCAATGTATTCAGCCACTTGACGGCTCGCATAGCCGCACTCACATAACCCTACTTGTTCAAAAAGCCTGTCCAACGCCAGATTATATTCATTTTGATTAAAATTCTGAATTGCGGCACATAATTCATTATTATTTTGCGCGGCTGGGAATGGTAGTTTGTCCAAGTCAAAATATACGTCCCTCTCATCTTTATACTTGTCTATATCTGGCGCATACAAAAAACATATCTTCTTTCTTGTTGCAAAGTCAAACATACAACTGGAATAATCCGTAATGAGTACATCACAGGCAACTAAAAGTTCCTGCATAATGCTGTAATGAGTAGCATTTACAACATTTTCATCATATTTCAGGAAATTATCAGCATCTATGATATTTTGCGGATGCAGGCGAACCAGAATAATCCATTCGCCTCCAAAACGTTCCTTGAGACTGCTACGTATTAAATCATAATTCAGTTGAAATGCGTCTGTGCCAAAATCTGCACGATATGTAGGCGCATAAAGAGCCATTTTCTTTCCGACAGTATTAAAATATTGCTGTACTTTCTCAATATATGACACAGCATCTTCATAAAATATATCGTTTCTTGGACTTCCGCATTCTAAAATTCTTCCTTTATACCAAAATGCCCGCTTGTAAATCTCAGATGTCTGCTTACTGTTTGACACATACAAATCAGCTATAGCAGAGTTATACCGCATGATTGTCCTATCAATGAAACTTATCTTATCTGGAATGTCACCATATACCTTTTTTAATCCATAACTTCCATGCCATGTCTGTATGTAAAGCTGATTTTTGCGCTTTAATATGCCAAACGGCTTCGTATTGCTATCTATCCATACTCCTGCAGTTACTAATTCATATAGCATCGAGAACAATCCATTGCTTACCTTTCTTACCCCGTTAGGTAAATCTTCATTTACATCATTTTGAAGAATCCATACTATGTCATAGCTGATATTGTTTTTTAAGAGATAGTCCGCAATATATTTAGGGTTGTCCCCATATCTTTTTCCCTTCATATTGCAGCAGACAATCTTGTCCTTCTGCACGGGGAATATTCTCATACATAAACATATCAGAGCTGTTATTCCCCCATATGCCAAAAATAAGATGTTTACTACATATTGAAATATTTTTTTCTTACTTGCAAACCTCTTTATTTTGTCTATATTCATAACCCACCATTTACTTATATTCTTAATTAGTACGTCAGATTGCTGCATATCACAGACATATGATTTTTATTTGATATATGTACAGCTTATTGCTTCTATACACTCCTTAAGCCTTTCAGGGTTACCCATCGGTACAAAATATACCCGGTCAGTTTCTGAAAATATTTCCCTGTTCGCCGGATTGTCACCTAATATCATTTTCTTTTCCATTGCGTCATATATGTATGCTTTTCCTGGGATTGTCCTTTTGGCTTTATCTATATCTGCATTAAAATGCCCTGCAAGACATAAATCAGCATTATTTATATGCTCCGCAAGCTCCTCCTGTGAAAGCCAGTCAATATATTCAATATTTTCCTGAACAGGTCTAGTATGCTTTAAAGAAACAGGTCCTATTATCTGTATTAATATATTGTTATTACCTTTGAGCAGCTTTGCAGCTTCCAACACTGTATCTACACCCTGAAGCGGCAGTATGCTTCCAAAATAAAGAACAACAAACTTATCATTATGTTTTTCTTGGCTTTTTTGGGGACAATATATTATTCTGTCGGCCTCAAGGTACAGCACTTCGTACTTTTTTCTGTCCCCGCAAAATTCTTTAATAAAATACTCCTTATCTGCCCTTGTATCTGATATTATAATATCTGCCGCTTTTGTGACATATGAATCAAGCCTATGGCATAAGTAGGCGGCTATGCCCTTTGGACGCAACTTTTTCCTGTCATTTACGAGAGTGTCATAAACTGAAATGAAAAAATCAATAATTATTTCATTCCTACGAAATTTCCAAAAAAATGGAAATATAAGCTGTGGCGCAAAGCCAATAAATACACAATCATACTTGGAAACTTTACAAAAGAATAATTTTGTCCATATTTCAATAATACGTCCTACATAACCGTTCTTACATGAGTAAATTTTTTTTACTGAACATGCACGACTTTCAAGTATTCTTATCTCCTGAGAATTCCTTATATAATCAATGTTTTTTGTCGTTATAAAAAGAACCTTTTTCCCTTCTACAGCTTCAACGAAAGATTTTCTCATGCTTCCGCCCCTAAGCTGCGCAAAGAATACCAGCAGATATTAAAGTGTCTGTCTGTCTGTCTGTCTGTCTGTCTGTCTGTCTGTCTGTCTGTCTGTCTGTCTGTCTGTCTGTCTAAAAATTGTCGCATTTCTGTGTCTCTTTCTACAAATATTTCTTTATCAATACATTTCATAATAATTTGGTTGTATTTTTGTGCAATATTGCCATAGTCATATGACTTTACTGTTTCTTTTCCATTTTCTGCAATCTTTTTATACAATCCTTCATTATCTAATAAACTACATATATTATCTGCTAGTTGCCACACGCATTTTTCATCGCACAATAGTCCGTTTACTCCATCTTCAATTAATTGTGGTATTCCGCCAGTTTTGCTTGCTACCACAGGAAGACCAGATGCCATGGCTTCCAAAATAACTGTTGGTAATCCTTCTTTATCACCATTTTTTGCTGTAATAGAAGGTGCAACAAATACATCCGCTGATGCATATATCTCCCTAAGCTCAACATGTGTTTTAGCTCCTATGAACCTTATCTTTTCTATTCCTGCACATTTATTGATTCCATTTGCTTGCTCTTCAAGTTCTGCTCTCAGAGGACCGTCACCAGCAATCACAAGCACTGCGTCAATATTTCTCATTGCCTCTATAAGATACGTGACACCCTTCTTCTCAGCAAGCCTTCCCACAAACAGTATCACTTTCTTGTCACCCTGCCTGAAATAATCAGGCACATAATACTGTTTCCCAAAATTTTCCGTATTTACGCCCATTGATATGATTTCCGGATTTATCTCTGGCACAAGCTTTTGAATCTCGCTTTTTAAATGTTCTGAAACTGCTGTCACATTGGACGCTTTTTTCAGGCATCTAATCTTCAGCTTTTTAATGATTCCCTTATTTAATGATGTCACATCCCCACCATGCCCGGTAACAATATAAGGCTTCTTAAAAAATGACTGAACAATCCCTTGCGGTATAAGCCAATGGACATGCACTGCATCATATTCAGGCAGTATTTTCAATAAATGAAAATACAGACTGATAAACAAAAACGGCACCAGTAACATCCTGACTTTCTTTTCCTTGATGCGTGGGACTATCGCGCCAGGATAGCAGAGCGTCTCCCATTTATGTATTGGAAAGTAGTGATATCGAATTACTTTCACGTCTTCTATAACTTCTTTATCAGCAGCGCCGACTGCTGCAGGAGCAAGCACGGTCACATCAAAGTCATCGGTCATATGTGCGCATAAATCTAAAACAAATCTGGGTTCTGTGTCATTCTCCCATCTTGGGAAAGTAGATGCTGTGACTAGCAGCTTTTTCTTTTTTATCATCCGTCAGTATCTCCATGCACGATTTGATAATCTCCAACTTTTTTGGCAACTATAAAATTTCCTACTGTTATAATCTTGCTTATCTTGCCTTTGTCTTCAAGCAGCCCTTTCAGAAAAAATCTTCTGTAGACAATGTAGCTGGCTTTCTGTATAAGGCATGACACCCAGTGTACAGCTTTGCTTTTTATAACTTTACCAAAGAGGAAGTTAATGTACACCATTAGAAACATACCCCCCCCAGACTCACAATTTTTTCCACTTCAAAACCATTATCATTAAGCTTATGTTCAAGCCCATATCTTGTGAAGCGATAATAGTCATATGGGCTTTCATGAACTGGATATAAGAAAGGTACTGATATGACCGCATAACCGCCAGACCGCAAAACTCTGCTTATTTCTCTGAACGCTTCTTCCATATCGGCTACATGCTCCAAAACGTTGGTGCATAATACCGTGTCAAACGATTCATCATCAAAAGGCATACTGTCGGCACTCGCAAAGATATCAACATCCTTTTGGTCATGTCTGCATTGTTCAACATCGATACCAATGCTTTTTTCGCAGGTGTAATCATATATAAGCTTATACGGTTTCTCGCCACAGCCTACATCAAGCAGGCTGCCCTGCAGGTATCGGCGGAACTCATTTATTAGGTCAACATGGAGCTCATTTAATAGCACTGACGTGGTTTTTTGCCAGTTTACGGTTATCCTGCCATTATCTTTTTTTATTAGGAAACCTTGTTTAATGCTCATCATGCTTTCTCCATTTCTTCACAAAAAAACTCCCAATGCAAAGTATTCTGTGTCATCTGACAGCTGCATACTTTGCATTGGGAGTTTTCCTTTATATTTTATTGTGTTCAATTTTTGTTATTTTGTATTTTTAAATAATGTTTTCGATTTCCACTTAACCTATACGGCATTCCTTCCCGCGGAATGCAAAACCGTACTTACGTATTCTTTCAGGCGCTATTCCCTTCGCTTCTAATGAAGCGCTGTAGCATTTCTCCTCAATCTGCCTGAGCGCATCCTGCACCGTGTCGTCAAGCGTCTTCTCGTCATCGGGATCATAGACCTTAAACTCTATAATTATCGCATCATCCTGCTCGTTCAATGGTTCAAGCATCACGTCATACCGCCCAAATCCGCTCTCGCGGTTGGATGTGACATCATACCTTCCTGCAAGGTCTACTATCAACCCCAATACAAAGCCGTGGTAGAAGCGTTCAGGCTCAGCATATTCTGACGGCTTATTACCCACGTCAAAGCTGCTGAACGTTGCAAGCGCCACTTTATTCATATAGCGGTTCATAGCTTTTTTGTCATCAATAAGCAGCGCCTTGATGAAGTCATTGTATGATACCCTGGCATTACCGCCAAACCAGCCCTTTATCATCTTCTGGAACATTTTTTTTACTTCAAAATTTGTAATCGCAAGCGTGTATAGCGTATCTCCCTCGCTATCCGCAGTTTTTGCTTCACTGGCAGAAAATGTCCTGACCTCTAATACTTTGAGATACCCTGTTGCTAACAGCAGGCTCCAAACGGCATTTTCATCCTCGTCCAACTGGCTGAACACTATCTGCTCGTCTATCTCCGCTTTAAAACTTCTGTCTGCCAGCAGATCCTCCATAATCTGCTTGATGTCCATATTTCCCTTTTGTATCAGTGCATTCACAAGTCCATTACCGCTTGTGTTTGACCAGTAAGCATCATAGCGCCCCTGTTTACTTATAAATGAAACAATCGACCATGGATTGTATATGTCCTTATGCGTTCCAAAAACAAACCCATCATACCATTTTTTCACGCCCTGCTTTTCAGCGCCAAGCCCTTTCTGCTCAAGTGCCGCAAAAACTTCTTCCTCCAACAGTCCGAAACACAGAGCATATTTATCCGATGTCGTTGTCACTACCTCAAGGTTATTCAGTCCCGAAAAAATACTTTCTTTGGATATTCTCGTTATCCCTGTTATGATGCTCCTGTAAATATGGCTGTTCGTCTTGAACGTGGCATCAAAGAAACTCCTGAAAAAGCTTACTGCTTCATCCCATGTCCCCGCAAGCCATGCCTCCTGCATCGGGGTGTCGTATTCATCAAGAAGTATTATTGTTTTTTGTCCATAACATTTTTCCATATATTCGCTGAGGCGGTTTACTGCCCTGAGCGCTACTTCATCTGACATTAATTCCGTTATGGATGCGTAGTCGGCTCGGTCTCTGTCATTAAATATCGCGTCTGCCATCATACTGTCATGCTTACGATATAGTTCTGCAATAACCTGCTTCACCGCAGTCTTAATCCCATTAATACTTCCTGTTTTCACAGATGCAAAGCTCAAAAATATCACCGGAAACGTCCCCTGCAGATGCCTGTACTTATAATCCCCCTCATCTGATTTCGCTTC
>CANQHZ010000055.1 GCA_947623805.1 uncultured Lachnospiraceae bacterium
AAAAAACGCGTGCTTGAAGGACGGTTTGAGGATTTTTTTGCGCTCATGGGGCTGCCCGTGGAAAAGGCGGCTGCGTTTAACGCGGAGTATCAGATGAGGCTTGGAGATAAGGCGTTTTTTTGCGACGGCGGGGAGGATGCTGTAAAAAGGCTTAAAGGGAAAGTCATGCAGTATGCGGTAACGAACGGGACACTCGCCGCGCAGAGTAGAAAGCTTGCCAATTCGGGGCTTGACAAGCTGCTGGACGGAGTGTTTATTTCTGATGTGATTGGAGTGGAGAAGCCAAGTGCGGGATTTTTTGAGTATGTGTTTGGGGATATTGACAATGGGATAAAAAAAGAGGAGATAATGATTGTGGGGGATTCGCTTACAAGTGATATGCTTGGAGGGAATAATGCGGGGATTTTGTGCTGCTGGTATAATCCTGACGGGAAGGCAAGGGCTTTGCCAGATGAGATGACTAATGAGGTAAGGATTGATTTTGAGATAAGGGATTTGAGGGAAGTTGAAGGGATTTTGGAGAAAGCTTTGTGAGTTGGCGGCGAAGCATAAAAAATAAGCAGCGTATTACGGAGCGCATATGCGCTTTATTTGTGGCAAATATGTTGGTGCATTTTTTAGATATTTTGGCTAAATTCAGATGGTTTAGAATACATTTCATGATTGCCTGATTTGTTAATATATTTTGAAATGATGGTTTTTGCAAGATATGTGTGCAGGAGGATTATTATTATGTTTGATATAACAAAGCTGGAATGGACAAGGGAGCCGTTATCTTACGATATTACAGATGGAAAGACTGAGATTGTGACAAAGCCGCATACTGATTTATGGCAGCGGACATATTACCATTTCCGCAATGACAATGCGCCCGTTCTGCAGATGAGCACAAGCGAAAAGTATTTTTCCTTTGTTGTAAAGACGGAATTTGACAGCAAACACCGTTTCGACCAATGTGGCGTGGTTATGTACCTTGACAGTGAAAACTGGCTGAAAGCCTCCATTGAATATGAAAATGAAAAATATCAGCATTTGGGCAGCGTCGTCACCAACAACGGATATTCCGACTGGGCAACCGCAGAGATTGCGGCGTCAGTCAAGAGCATGTGGTATCGCCTGAGCCGCCGGGAGGACGACTTTTGCATTGAATGTTCTGATGACGGCATTAATTTTTCGCAGATGCGCATATGCCATATGTGGAATGTTTCCGACGAGATATCGTTTGGCGTGTATGCCTGCAGTCCTGAGGATTCATCGTTCAAAGCGGTTTTCACCAAAATGGACATGACAGAATGCAAATGGCAGCCGCACGACGGCCAGCAGCCTGATTAAAAGGGAGAGCGGAATTTGAAATGGATTTTGAAAAAGAGCTTCAGAATTTGAGATATTTAGAGTTGGCTGATGTAAAAATGTCGCTAGGCATGCGAGGAGTGGGCTTATATGATTGAAGGGAAAATCTGTGATATATTTTCTGAATATTCAGAGGTTATTTACGGATTTGCGGACATTGCATACAGCCAGTATGTGGACAATTATAAGTCGGTATTAGTATTTGCAGTACCTTATAGTGAACAGCTCACACTCAAAACATATTCCGAAGAAAAATTTGAAAAAGGCATTCAGGACGCAAAAAGAGTATTGGAAGAAATTCTGGCACGGTTGGCGAAAATGCTTGACGAATGTAAAGTAAAGTATTATATTCCGCCAGTGGCGCAAAGCAGCGAGGAAGATTTAGAAGCTCCCTTTTCCTTTAAATTTGCCGCAGTAAATGCGGGGTTGGGCTGGATTGGGAAAAATGATGTTGTTATTACAAAAAAGTATGGACCTAGGGTAAGACTGTCAGCGGTACTGATAGATGAACAGTTTTCTTATGGTGACAAAATCTTGGAGAGCAGGTGTCCCGAAAGCTGTCAAAGGTGCGTTGACGCATGCCCGCATAAAGCGCTGTACAATGTACAGTGGAATATCAGCTTATTAAGGAGAGATATAATAGATTATAAGCTGTGCAATGAAAAAAGAAGTCAGTACATTAAAGAACATGGAAGAAAAAATGCCTGTGGATTTTGTATGGCAGCGTGTCCATTTGGAGTACAGTAACGATTTAGAAATTTGAATTATTTGTATTAAAAAGTAGAAAGGACATTGTTTTTATGTCAAACGAAGCGATTTTGACGAGTGACCAACGATATACTATTTTTAAGTATGGAAAATATGTAATTAGATTTAAAGCCCCATATTCACTGGAAAAATACACTCAGATAAAAGAATGGAATCATGGCTATTTAGTAGTAATGGCAAAATATAGCCATAATGAACAAGACGAAGAAGAATACATTGACTTAGTTCCTATATTGGAAAGCCTTTATTTGGATGCAGATGATTTTTTAAAGCCGATTGAGAAGGTGAGGATTTTGTATGATTGATGTAATGGAAGTGGCGGATAGGGCGGATATGATAATCAATGGTTATGCATTTACAAAAGAGAATGACTTCATACGAGTTTTAAATCTAAATAATTCTGATAAAGCAGTTATAATAGATAAGTTGGGTGATGTTTTGGAGACCAGCATGGATGATATTGAAATTCAAATAGTGAAGACATATTGGAACAAAAATAAGGAGCTGATGGAGGTCTGATATGCCAAAATATTATGAATACAAGATTGCAGGATATTATCTGTATTTTACATCTTTTTGTACAGTGGAATGTATGCACGCTCATGCAAGCGACAGAAAATTGACAGAAGCTGGCTCTGCTAAGTTCTTTGTGAAGGAAAACGGAGATAGTGTACTTCAAAACAGAGGAGTGCTAAATGATAGGGAAATACGGGCTATTCAGATTTTTATAAAAAATAACTATAAAGATATGTATTTAAAATGGTCGCAATATAGCAGGAATGGTTATTATGAAAAATAAAAAATCATAAAAATAAATCGCCGCAATGACGGCAGAAAGAGGTAAAATGTGATAGAATATATTAAAGGAATGGACATATCGTCGCTTGACGAGGTCGAAAAGCTTGGAGCAAAATACTACGACAAAGGAGAGCGTAAGGACTTAATTGAGATTTTAAAATCATACGGCACGAATTACATCAGGCTGCGGCTGTGGAACGATCCCCAAACACCTGACGGCAAACCATACGGCGCGGGCAATACCGATTACGAAACGACGCTGCGCATGGCAAAGCGCGTGAAAGCCGCTGGGCTTGGATTTCTGCTTGATTTCCACTACAGCGATTTCTGGTCAGATCCCGGCAAGCAGCGAAAGCCAAAGGCATGGGCGGATTACGGCGCAGACGAGCTGGAAAAGGCGGTTTATGAGTTCACAAAGGAAAAAATGAACGGCTTCATAAACGAGGGCGCAGTCCCCGACATGGTACAGGTAGGCAACGAGGTCACAAACGGTCTTCTCTGGCCAGAGGGACAAGTGCCCAATTACGCCAACATCGCTCGCTTTATCAGCGCAGGCATTAGAGCAGTTAAGGAAACCTGTCCTTCGGCGAAAATCATGATACACCTTGACAACGGCTGCAACAATGAACTTTACAAAAAGTGGTTTGACGAATACATCAACGTAAACAAGGGCGAGGACTTTGACATTATCGGAATGTCTTATTACCCCTTCTGGCACGGCACGCTTGAAGACCTTGAATACAATATGAACGACATAGCTAAGCGCTTTGGCAAGGAGCTTGTTATCGCGGAAGTATCAATGGGCTTTACCACAGAGGACTATGCGGAGTACGAAAAGCTTTCTCCTGAGAACAGGAAAGGCATGGCAACAAAGCCCGCGCTCTGTGAAAAAGTGCCTTTTCCTATGACAAAGGAAGGTCAGTGCGATTTTATGAAGGCGTTTCTAAAGGTTATAGAAAATGTCCCCGAAAACAAAGGGCGCGGATTTTTCTACTGGGAGGCAGGGTGGCTTCCCGTGGCGGGCAGCGGCTGGGCAACAGATGAGGCGCTTGCCTACATCAAGGAAAAAGGCCCCTGCGGGAACGAGTGGGCAAACCAGGCGCTTTTTGACTACGACGGCAACGCCCTTCCAGCTCTGGAGGTAATAAAGAAGTATGAACCGCGATAGGTTTTGTAATTGTACAGCGCTATTGGATTAAACTGTAAATATGATGAGCAAAAAACAAAAAATAAATAAAAGGAAAGGAATAAAACTATGAAACAACAACTGCTGAAAAAATTTGAGGAAGTATTTGGAGACGCAGACGGAGTAAAGGTTTACTTTGCCCCTGGGCGCGTGAACCTCATCGGAGAGCACACAGATTACAACGGAGGACACGTTTTCCCCTGCGCGCTCACAATCGGCACATACGCCGCCGCAAGGGTAAGAAACGACGACAAGCTCCGCCTCTATTCAATGAATTTTGCGGAGACAGGCATAGGCGAAAGTACCCTTGCCGACATTGAGAAAAAGACAGACGGCGACTGGAGAAACTATCCTAAGGGCGTAATCTGGGCATTCGGTCAAAAAGGTTTCAAGGTGGACAAAGGACTTGATATTGTGTTTAACGGCAACATTCCAAACGGCTCAGGGCTTTCATCATCAGCATCGCTTGAAGTGCTGACGGGTTTTATCTTAAAGGAAATTTTCGGCTTTGACGTGTCAAATCAGGATTTGGCGCTTATTGGACAGTTTTCCGAGAACAAGTACAACGGCGTAAACTGCGGCATTATGGACCAGTTTGCTGTGGCAATGGGCAGGGAAAATTCCGCAATCTTCCTTGACACTGCGGATTTATCATATGAGTACGCACCCATTTCACTTGACGGCGCGAAAATAGTTATCTTAAACACAAACAAGAAACGCGGGCTCGGCGATTCCAAGTACAACGAGAGAAGAAGCGAGTGCGAGGCGGCGCTTGCGTCACTCCAGACAAAGCTTGACATCAAGTCGCTTGGCGAGCTTACAGAGGAGGAATTTGAGGCAAACAAGCAGCTCATAGGCGATGATGTAAAGATAAAGAGGGCAAAGCATGCCGTATACGAGAACCAGAGGACAATCAAGGCGGTAAAGGCGTTAAAGGACAATGACCTTGAGCTTTTTGGTAAGCTTATGATTGCGTCGCACGATTCGCTTCGCGATGATTATGAGGTGACGGGCATAGAGCTTGACACGCTTGTAGCCGAGGCGCTAAAGCAGAACGGCGTTATCGGCGCAAGAATGACAGGCGCGGGCTTTGGCGGCTGCGCGGTCAGCATAGTAAAGACCGAGTGCGTTGACAGCTTTATCGAAAATGTAGGTAAGGCTTACAAGGAAAAAATTGGTTACGCGGCGGACTTTTATGTAGTGGAGATAGGTGGAGGTCCTAAGGTAATATAATTAAAAATATATATAGGTAATTGTGAAATGTGTTCTCAACCGGCCGAATTTAGTCAAAATATATAAAAACGCGGCTAGGTGCAGCAAGCTGCAAGACGCCGCTTATTTCATATATTTTGACTAAATTCTATGTTGTCGAATAGAGTTTCATAAACGCCTAATTAAAAATAAAAAATGGGGGAAAGCAGCAATGATAACAAAAAACATAGCTTCACTTGTAAATTATGCGATAGCGTCAGGACTTATTGAGGAGGAGGACAAAATATATGCCACAAACAGGCTTTTAGAGCTTTTTGGCATTGAGGAATACGAGGAGTCAGAAATACAGCCGATAAGCAGTCCAGCGGAATTTCCGCTTGAGGAAACGCTTGGGGAAATGCTTGACTATGCGGCTGAAAAGGGGCTTATGGCAGACAACAGCATAGTTTACAGGGATTTATTTGACACAAAGATAATGGGTACGCTTGTGCCGTTCCCGTCAGACGTGATCCGCAGTTTTAGGAAGCTTTATGATGAAAAGGGCGCAAAGGCGGCGACAGACTGGTATTATGAGTTCAGCCAGAACACGGACTATATCAGGCGTTACCGCATAGCTCGCGATATGAAATGGAAAGCGGAAACCGAATACGGTGAGATGGACATCACAATCAACCTTTCTAAGCCTGAAAAAGATCCAAAGGCAATCGCGGCGGCAAAGACGGCAAAGCAGAGCGGATATCCCAAGTGCCAGCTCTGCATGGAAAATGAGGGCTACGCAGGCAGGGTAAACCACCCCGCACGGCAGAACCACCGCATCATACCTGTAAAAATTCAGGGCAACAAGTGGGGATTCCAGTATTCGCCGTATGTTTACTACAACGAGCATTGCATTGTGTTCAACAGCAGGCACATTCCTATGAAAATCGAGCATGACACGTTTGTGAAGCTGTTTAATTTTGTTGAGCAGTTCCCGCATTATTTTGTGGGTTCAAATGCGGATTTGCCGATAGTCGGGGGCTCTATTTTAAGCCACGACCATTTTCAGGGCGGAAATTACGAGTTTGCCATGGCAAAAGCGCCTGTTGAGCGTGAGTTTACGGTCGAGGGCTTTGAGGATATCAAGTCGGGGATTGTGAAGTGGCCGATGTCTGTTATCAGGCTTTCGCATGCGGACTACAACAGGATTATAGAGCTTGCTGATGTGATTTTGACGAAGTGGCGCGGATATACTGATGAGGACACGTTTATTTTTGCAGAGACGGACGGCGAGCCGCACAATACTATTACGCCGATTGCGAGAAAGCGCGGGGATAATTATGAGCTTGACCTTGTGCTTAGGAATAATATTACGACTGAGGAGCATCCGCTTGGGGTTTATCATCCGCATGCTGAGCTGCATCATATTAAGAAGGAGAATATTGGCTTGATTGAGGTTATGGGGCTGGCTGTGCTGCCGTCGAGGTTGAAGTCGGAGCTGGAGATGTTGGCGGATGCGATAATTGCGGGTGAGGATATTAGAAAGAATGAGGTGCTGGAGAAGCATGCTGACTGGGTTGATGAATTTATGCCGAAGTATGAAGGGAAGGTTACTAAGGAGAATGTAATGGGGATTATTCAGAATGAGGTTGGGATTGTGTTTGGGAAGGTGCTGGAGCATGCGGGGGTTTATAAGCGTGATGCAAAGGGGCAGGAGGCGTTTGAGAGGTTTATAAAATCTTTGTGATGGCTGAGATATTGATTTTGTGTGTTGGTAATTAATGGCGTGGGGGGCGGAAGTCAGTCGGCTATGTAAGCGCGTGGTACTGGCGGCGCGGGCAGCGGATTTCCTAATGTAATGCGCGTTAGGTGTTCTTGGGAGGCCGGCGCCGGCTTGAGTGCGGCATCCGTGCCGCAGTCAAGCCTGAAATTTGCATCCGTGCAAATTTCCGCCTAGGTTATCGAGCATTACATAAGGAAATCCGCTGCCCGCGCCAAGGTACGCCGCGCTTACATAGCCGACTGACTTCCTTTATAATTGTCTTAGTTCCGCTTGTGCTGTTATAAGAGGTATGTAGAGAAATGTGTTGTTTGGTGGTTATGAGGTGTTGTGCTTATGGGGCGGATTGACTTTATTGACTTATCAGCAGTAATTTGATTTAGGTTTGTGGGGGGATTGTTGCTGTGGACAGGCAGGGGATTTTTGATTATGCGGAAAAGGAATATGGATCTTTTCCTGAGTATTTGTGGGAGAATGATGCGGCTTCTGCTGTGTTGAGGCATGGTGACAACAAAAAGTGGTATGCGCTGATTATGAATATTTCAAGGGACAGGTTAGGGCTTGCTGATATGCATAAAGCGGATGTTTTGAATGTTAAATGTGAGCCTGAGGCGGCGGGGATTTTGCATATGACGAGGGGGATTTTTCCTGCGTACCATATGAATAAGAGGAATTGGATATCTATTCTTCTTGACGACAGCATTGATGAAGCTTTAGTCCTTGATTTGCTGGATAAGAGCTATGAATTGACGCTTAATAAAAAGAAGGGGAAAGGTGATCGCTGGTGATTTTATACAGACCTGTCGGCACTAGGGAGCTGGAGCTGATAAGGGAAAGTGATTGCCGCAGATTTCCGCCGCGTCTGCCTGAACAGCCGATTTTTTATCCTGTTTTAAATGAGAAATATGCGGTAGAAATTGCGTCGGGCTGGAATACAAAGTATAATGACGATCACAAGGGGTATGTGACTAAGTTTGAGGTTGATGATGGTTATTGCTCACAATTTGAGGTGCATCAGGTGGGCGGTGAACATCATAAGGAGCTGTGGATTCCCGCGGAGCGGCTGGAGGAGTTTAACGGGCATATTATCGGCAGGATAGAGGTAATCAGCGAATTTTCGGCGTAAAAACGGAGGGTATCGCTATGGGGCGGATTTTGACTGGTGAAAATAGCATTACTTTTTCAATGAGGGATAAGCTTGTGTGTATTGAGCCTTATGGCAGGGACTGTATTCGGGTGCGGGCTTCACGAAATACTGTGCTTTCAGATGAGGCATGGACGCTGTTGGCTCCGTCTGAGGTTCAATGCGATATAGTCGGCGGCGAGGATAAAGCCGTGCTCACTAATGGGAGTTTATCGGTTGAGCTCACAAAAATATGGCGCGATTATCAGCTTGTTTTTTATATGGACAATAAAGAAATCCTTCGCACGAGAAAAGAGGACGATGGTATTTTCCACCATATCGAGGGAAACAATTACTGTGTTAAGGCTGTTTTTGAAGCCAATGACGATGAACATTTTTACGGTTTGGGGCAGGAGCAGCAAAGCTGTTTTGACCGCAAAGGATGTTCATATGATTTGGTGCATTACAATACGAAAAGTTCTATGCCGTTTGTCTATTCGTCGCTGGGTTATGTTTTTTTATGGAATAGCCCTGGGACGGGGAGGTGTGAGCTTACACGCAACCATACGCTATGGATGTGCGACAGCGCTTATCAGGCAGATTACATAATTATAGGCGGCGGCACTCCTGCTAAGGTAATGCAAAGATATTGCGAACTGACTGGTTTTGCGCCGAAATTCCCCGAATGGGCGGCTGGTTTTTGGCAGAGCAAGATGCGTTATGAAAGCCAGGATGATTTAATGGAAGTTGCGCGGGAATATAAAAGACGAAATATTCCCATAGACGCGATTGTTATAGACTTTTTCCATTGGACAGAGCAGGGCAACTGGGAATTTGACTCGGCTCTATGGCCTGATCCAAAAGCGATGTGTGATGAATTGAAATCGCTTAATATCGAACCTATCGTTTCTATCTGGCCGACAATAAATCCGAACAGCAGAAATTATGCGTATATGGACGACAATAATATGCTTGTACGCACGGAAAACGGGCAGTATGGCATATTTCCTTTCAATGGGCAGCAGACATATGTTGATGTGACAAATCCGAATACGCGCAGCTTTTTATGGGCGCAGGTGCGGAAAAACTATTATGAGTATGGCATAAAGACCTTCTGGCTCGATCAGGCGGAGCCAGAGGTTCATCCGCAGCAGTTTGACAACCTTAAATTCCACATAGGAAACGGCGCGCAGACCGCGCTGCTTTATCCTTATTATTATGCAAAGACATTTTATGAAGCGCTAAAGGCTGAGGGTGAGGCTGATGTGGCGCTTCTCATACGCGCAAGTTACCTTGGCAGCCAGAAATTTGGCACGGTTGTATGGAACGGTGACATTCCTTCAACATTTCAAGCCCTGCGGCAGAGCGTGGTATCGGGGCTGTCTATGGCTATGTGCGGTATTCCGTGGTGGAACAGCGACATAGGAGGTTTCAACCAGGGTGATACTGAAAGCGATTATTTTCGTGAGCTGATTGTACGCTGGTTTCAGTTTGGCGTGTTCTGTCCTGTAATGCGGCTTCACGGCACGCGCAAAAAGCCGAAAAATCATGTCGACCGACATCCAGAAGTGCTTGAAAAAAGCGGCGGCGATAATGAGATATGGAGCTTTGGCGAAAGAAATTATGGGATATTAAAAGACCTTATTGAGCTGCGCAGACGGCTTAAGCCATATATCATAAAGCATATGAATATAGCGTCTGAAACGGGAGCGCCGCTTATGCGCCCGATGTTTTTTGATTTTTATGATGATGAAAAATGCTACGCTTTGGACGACCAGTATATGTTCGGTTCCGATATTCTGTTTGCACCCATTCTTGACGAGGGACAGACGCAGCGGCGCGTGTATCTTCCGAAGGGCAAATGGGTAAGAACGACTGACAGACAGGAATTTGACGGCGGGCAATACATATCCTGCGCTGCCGCCATTGATGAATTTATTGCCTTTGTAAAATCGGGAAGTGATGCGCTGGGATATTTTCCGTAAATGAGGTTGTAGCTTGAAGACAAATTTATTATTCATGAAAACCGCAAACTCGCAGAGCATGTTTTATATTGATGAAGTATAGCAAAAGCATAAAAAATAAAATCGGTAAAAAGGAGGACAAAAAACATGAGCTTTGATTACACAAAAATCAAATCTCCGCAATTCTACGAGCAAAACCGTCTTGCGGCGCATTCAGACCACAAATATTATGCTGACGAGTGCGACCTTTTCCAAAAGACGGAGCGCTTCAAACACCCCTTAGACGGGCTATGGAAATTCAGGTATTCTTCAAACATAGCTGATGCGCCGAGGGATTTCCAAGCCCTTAATTACGATTGCAAAAGCTGGGACGATATACGCGTTCCCGCCCACATACAGCTTGAAGGCTATGACAAGCCTCAGTACGTCAATGTCCAGTACCCTTGGGACGGGCACGAAAGCATAGAGCCAGGTGAAATACCTGAGCGTTTCAATCCTACGGCAAGCTATGTAAAATATTTCACGATTCCCGAGGGCTTTGCCAAAAACCGCACATTTATCTCATTTCAAGGCGTAGAGAGTGGTTTTGCCATCTGGTGCAACGGCGACTATATCGGCTACAGCGAGGACACCTTCACCCCGTCAGAGTTTGAAATCACAGACCACATAAAAGACGGCGAAAACAAGCTCGCGGTACAGGTATTCAAATGGACAAGCGGCAGTTGGTGCGAGGATCAGGACTTTTTCAGATTTTCGGGCATATTCAGGAGCGTATACATCTACACGATACCCCAAGCCCACATAAGCGACATAAAAATAAAGACAATCCCAGACGACACATATACAAATGCCAAACTGGAAATAACCCCAACACTTATAACAGGCGCAAAAGCAGAGGGTGAATCGGACAAAATAACAGTGACAGCCCAAATGGAGCTTTCACTAAAAGGTGAAAAAATAAATGATACCACTGTCAGTTTATCGCTTGGCGCAAACAGCGCAATCACTCTGGAAGTGCCAGCCGTACAGCTTTGGAGCGCAGAAAAGCCAGTCCTTTACGACCTGCTCATTACTCTAATCGGCGCAGACGGCAATACCTTGGAGCTAATCCCGCAAAAAATAGGCTTTCGCAAATTTGCGCTTGAAAACGGTATAATGACTCTGAACGGCAAACGCATAGTTTTCAAAGGAGCAGACCGACACGAGTTCAGCGCGCGTTTTGGGCGTGTGCCAAATTATGATGAAATGCTCAAGGACATCATCACAATGAAACGCCACAACATCAACGCAATCCGCACAAGCCATTATCCCAACGACTCAAAGCTTTATGAGCTGTGCGACGAATACGGTCTTTATCTGATAGACGAGTGCAACCTTGAAACGCATGGCATGTGGGATATGGTAATGCGCGGTGTATGGAGCATGGACAAAGCTCTCCCAGGCGACAGAATGGAGTGGGAGCCGATGCTCCTCGACAGGGTAAACTCAATCTACCAGCGTGACAAAAACCACCCTTCAATCCTCATATGGTCATGCGGAAATGAATCCTTCGGCGGTCCGATACTCTACCATATGTCAGAAAAATTCCGCGCGCTTGATGACACGCGGCTTGTGCATTACGAGGGCGTGGCAAACGACAGGCGCTACAACGCTACCTCCGATATGGAAAGCCGTATGTATCCGAGCGCAGCGAGTATAAAGGAATTTCTGCAAAAGGACAGAAGCAAGCCTTATCTTTTGTGCGAATACACCCACGCTATGGGCAATTCCTGCGGCGCGATGCACAAATACACAGACCTGACCGACGAGGAGCCGCTTTTCCAGGGCGGATTTATATGGGACTATGTAGACCAGTCCATTTACCAGAAGGATAGATACGGAAACGAGGTGCTAGGCTACGGCGGCGATTTTGACGACAGGCCCTGCGACTACAATTTCAGCGGCAACGGCATAGTGTATGGCGGCAATAGAAATCCGTCGCCCAAGCTGCAGGAGGTGAAATTCAATTATCAGAATATACAGATAAAGCTTGAAAACGACAAATTTGAGGTAATAAACAAAAATCTTTTTACAAATACATCAGAGTACGACTGCGTGATTACGCTTGCCCTTGACGGCAAAGAACTGACACAAGTGTCACATAATACGGACGTGCCGCCGCTTTCTTCAAAAACCTATGATTTGCCGAGCTTCAAATATATGACGCCATGGAACGCAGATGCACCATGGAGCGCGTCAAAAAACGGCGAGTACACGGCTACAGTTTCCTTCCGCTTAAAGGAAGATACGCTCTGGGCGCAGAAAGGGCATGAAGTGGCATTCGGGCAAGGCATATATGAGGTTTACGGAAATAAAGAGGAGAAAACAGCGATACCGCCGATGACGATAACTGACGGCACATACAATCTCGGCGTGCGCGGAGAATATTTTGAGGTATTATTTGACAAAGGCGGCAAAGGTTTAGTATCATATATTTATGGTGGCAAGGAAATGATAAAGGCGATTCCCAAGCCAAACTTCTGGCGCGCGCCGACCGACAATGACAACGGCAATCAGATGCCCTACAGATATGCGCAATGGAAGACAGCAAGCCTTTACCAGCTTACGCAGGCACCGACAATAAAAATCGAAAAGGACAGCATGTGTATAACCTACACGTACAAGCTTCCCACCAATCCCGAATCCGAGTGTGAGCTTGCATACACAGTGACAGGAGAGGGAAGAATACACACAGTATTAAGCTACGATGCGCCAAAGTGTGAAAATGATATGACAATGCCCGAGTTTGGCATGCTCTTTAAGCTTGACGCGGACTATGAAAATCTCACATGGTATGGGCTGGGCGCGGCGGACACCTACTGCGACCGCGAAAGAGGTGGAAAGCTTGGCATTTACAGCAACAAGGTGAAGGAAAATCTCGCGGAGTACCTTGTCCCGCAGGAGTGCGGCAACCACACAAAAGTGCGCTGGGCTACAGTCACTGACAACAAGGGCAGAGGCATTAAATTTTCAGGAAAAGATTTAAGCATAAATGTACTCCCATATACGCCGCATGAGCTTGAAAACGCCATGCATGCATATGAGCTGCCCCCGATTTATTATACAGTAGTCAGGGTGGCGCTGATACAGATGGGCGTAGGCGGCGACGACAGCTGGGGAGCGAGGACACACGACGAATATCTGCCCGACGTTACCCAAAGGCTGGTACTTGCATTTGATTTTAAAGGGATATAAATCCCAGATAAGGAGGTATAAAAGTGGATAAATTTGTAGTAAACATTATCCATCGTCCGGAGATGGTTCCGGAGTACGCAGAGAAAGTGACAGGACACGGAAAAGCAGAAGACATCGGCAGAAAAGCGCTCCTCACGGAAAGCCTTGATATTTTCAAGACGCAGCAGGAGTGCGCGCACAAAAACGGCTTGAAGACCACTATCCAAATGACCTATGCAAGCCTTTTCAATGATGAGGCGGTAACTATTGCAAAGGAGCATCACGAAAAGTACGGTGACGAGATCGCGCTTACTCTTCTGGGGCTTCCCTGCACGGAGTTTCGTGAGAAATACAAGACAAAGGACTTCTGCATCTGGATGTTCTCAATGGAGGACAAAATGTCCATCGTTGATGATGTATTTGGCAAGTTCTATGAGAGATTTGGCTTTTACCCTGAGTCAACAGGCTCATACTATATGGACGCGGACCTCATCAACTACATCAAGAGCAAGTACCCAATGGTAAAATGCGCCGTAGCCACCTGCTGGGAGGAAGGCCCCAAGGCTTACCACACCTGCAACAACTCATGGTACACATTTATGGACGGCGGCCCATGGGCTCCATGGATTCCTTCAAAGCAGAACACGCACGCGCCCGCCGCAAATGAGGAGGAGGATTCAGGCATAGTTGCAATCCCCCATCTTTCAAGGGACTTGATTGCTTGCTATGACGGCAACGGCTCAAACTTCGGCACGCACCCCCAGAATGTGCTGCGCGGCATGATTTACGACTCAAAGACATGGGATTTCCCGTATCTGTACAATCTTATAGACCAGTACAGGTCTTTGGAAAAATACAACAACGGCTACGCTTACAACATGATGTTTGTAGGTCCTGGCTGGATGAACAAGATGGGACGCTGGGAGGCGCCGTATGAGCTTCTTTTGAAGTCGTATGAGGACGGCTGCGCATATTATGGCAAGCTCAAAAAAGAGGGCAAGCTCACGGATATGACAATGTCGGAGTTTGCAGATTACTACCGCGAGAAAAAGACGTACACAGAGCCCGAGTGCGCGCTTTGGAGAGATATTTTGTATGGCTCAGACAAGCAGCTTTTCTGGTACTGCGATCCGTTCATGAGAGCATGTGTAAACATGGATCAGGGTGGTGCTATCGTAGACCTTCGCCCTTATGCAGCAAAGCTTGAGTGGAAGACGGGCATAGGCACAAAGCATGTATGGGATGCCTCATATCCTTTCCTCATTCAGGAAAAATACAGGGCAGGCTACTTTACGCATTACGCAGGAGAAGGCACAGTGCGCAGCGCAAAGGTATGCTACAACGGAGAGGAAGTAGATCTCTGCCTCTGCCGCACAAAGGCGCATTTTTCACAGGAGGGCAAGACGCGTATTCTCACGCTTGATCCTGTAGATATAGAGTTTTACGACCTGACAGTCAAGCTCCAGACAAAGCTTTACTTTGAGGAGGGCAGCCAGGCAATCAGGATAGAGAGAAATATCCTTGAAATGAGCAATCCTGACGCGGAGGTAGAAATCAACGAGTACGTTGTTGCCTGCTACGGCACGACAGAATACTCAGAGGATATGACAGGCATTACGCTCACCTGCAAGGGCGCGTCTGAGACAAAGACAATCGACTACGCATATAAATGCAGGGAAGAAAAGCTCGCAGGCGCAGACGAGGTATCAGCAATTATCCCGCCCGTCGAGACAAAGCTTTTGCTCACGGCGCAGGGCAAGGCATACACAGGCTATGTAAGAGAAGGCTACGCATTCTCGCCCATGCTCACGCTCGGCTATACAACCACTCTCAAAAATAAGGAGGTATTTACGACATGTCTCAAGGTAGAAAAGGCAAATTAAACTACAGGTGTCCGTCATGCTTTATGCGCGATTTGGACATAGATATGTTTTACGATAAGGAGAAAGACGAATTTTACTGCATGCGCTGCCAGTATGTAGGCAATGAAAAGGACGTGCTTGAGAAAAATGAAATGGTACGCTTCCGTTACAGGGCAATGGCGGAGAGATTTACTAAGTTTGATTTTGACTAAATAAATATAAAAAACACAAAACGGTTGTGCGCTGCTGTACAGCCGTTTTGTGCGTCTTATAGAAACTTTCAAATCTTTTTTTGCTCTAAAAAACACTTGCCTTATTCTCCAAACAATGCTAAAATATCAAAAAATCAAATACATAACACAATAAGGTGTCTGAACAGTCCCTGCCAAAGCGGGGAACTGGTTCAGGTGAAAAGGGAAACAGGTGCAAATCCTGTACGAACTCGTCACCGTAATCAAGGAGCTAAAGCCGATATATCACTGGAAACGAGTATAAATCATTTCTGGGAAGATGGCTGGACGCGATGATCTCTAAGTCGGGAGACCTGCCTTATTGTAGTACAGAAACGCAGGTTTCAGGCCACGAGTAATTGGCTGTACATATTTATTTGCAGAATAAACACATTTATCATGAGCATATTCTGCAGATTTATTTGCATGCAGTCCTTTACCGTCAAAGTGCCAAAACAGCGGTAAAGGATTTTTTTAATTACAAATATTATAAAAACGAAACGAGGAGAAAAACATGAAAAAGAAATCAGTCACAGCATTATTAACAGCCGCAATAATCTGTTCATTGACATTTACAGGCTGTTCAGGAGAAAAAGCCGCTCCTGCGTCAGACAGCACACAGACACAAGAAAGCAGCGAAACAGCACAGACGGCACAGACAGCAGAAAACACAGACCAAGCAGCGCAGACAGATGCGGCAGCATCAAATGACACCGCCGCAGACCAGCAGGCGGCAGACGAGGTCGCAGCTCTGATAGACGCGATTTATGTCCAGCAAAGAACAGACGAGACAGACGAACAATGCGCACAGGCAAAAGCTGCATGGGACGCACTCACAGACACCCAGAAAGCATTGGTAGAGGGCGAAAACGCTGATTATGACTACTTCGGCAGGGACACAGGCGATGCCTCAAAAGACAATCCACGCAATCAGGACAATATCGGCGAAAACGAGATTTTAGTAGTAAGTTTCGGCACCTCTTTCAACGACAGCCGTGTCTCAGACATAAAAGGAATAGAGGACGCGATACAGTCAGTAAATCCCGATTGGGCAGTAAGGCGCGCATTCACGGCGCAAATCATCATCAACCACATACAGGCGCGCGATGGAGAATTTATCGACAATATGGATCAGGCTCTTGAGCGCGCAGTGTCAAACGGCGTAAAAAATCTCATCGTACAGCCCACGCACCTGATGCACGGCGCAGAATATGACGAAATGGCAGACGCTCTTGAAAAATATCAGGACAAGTTTGACACAGTAAAAATCGCCGAGCCGCTTTTGGGCGAGGTAGGCGCAGACGCGGCAGCAGTCAATACTGATAAGGAGGCGGTAGCGCAGGCAGTGATGGACACGGCGGCAGAGGAGGCAGGCTACAAAAACATTGCCGAGGCGCAGGAGGACGGCATAGCATTCGTGTTTATGGGGCACGGCACATCACACACGGCAAAGGTATCCTACAGCCAAATGCAGACGCAGATGACAGACTTAGGCTGCGCAAACGCGTTTATCGGCACAGTTGAAGGAGAACCCGAGGAAACATCATGTGAGGCAGTAATCGAGGCAGCAGCGCAGGCTGGCTATAAAAAAGTAATCCTCCGCCCACTCATGGTAGTGGCAGGCGACCACGCAAATAACGATATGGCAGGCAGCGACGAGGAATCATGGCTTAATCAGTTCAAAGCATCAGGCAGTTTCGACAGCGTAGATGTCCAAATTGCAGGATTAGGCTCAATAGACGCGATACAGCAGATATACATAGCCCACACAGCCACAGCCATAGCCCAGACAGGCATAACCCCAGAAAACGCAGACAGCAAAGAAGAATCATCCAAGCTTGCAGACGGTACATACACAGCCGAATTTTCGACAGACAGCAGCATGTTCCACGTAAGCGAGGCATGCGACGGCAAAGGCACGCTCACCGTAAAGGACGGCAAAATGACCATGCATATTTCGTTAGGCTCAAAAAATATACTAAACCTTTATCTCGGACTTGCTAAAGACGCCGAAAATGACAAAGCAAACCAGCTTCAGCCCACAGAGGACACAGTCACCTACAGTGACGGCATCACAGAGGAAGTATATGGTTTTGATGTGCCAGTTCCCGTTATCGGAGAGGAGTTTGATTTAGCTTTAGTTGGGACAAAAGGAAAATGGTACGACCACAAGGTAAGCGTTACCAATCCAGTCTTATTACAGAATTAGCATACAAATGAAAATCAGGCAGCGGGCAGAAAAGTCCGCTGTTTTTAATATTTAAGAGAAGTTTTATTTTTATAAACGCCAATGTGTGGTAAAATTCTCCATAGAGTTTTGCAAACGCCTAAAAATAAAAATAATTAAAAAGGAGCGGAAAAACCATGACCACAGTAAGCGAAGCAATTGAAAAAAGAAGTTCAACAAGAGGCTACACAGACGAGCCGCTGACAAAAGAGCAAATCAAAGCATTGATCGAGGCAGGTCTGCGCGCCCCCACAGCCGCAAACCGTCAGGAAATCCATTTCACAGTGTTAAACGGCGACACCCCCATACTAAAGGAAATCGAGGACGAAAAAAATAAACTCCGCAATATTACATCCCCCGAGCACAATTTTTATTACGAAGCTCCCACAGTAATAATCCTGAGCGGCGACAGTGAGTTTCACTGGAGCGCGCTTGACGCAGGCATAGCGGTTGAAAATATGGCTCTTACAGCCGAGGAGCTTGGACTTGGCAATCTGATAATAGGCTGCATATATGACGCGCTCAGAGGAGACAAAAAGCAGTATTTTTCAGAAAAACTCAAATTCCCGCAGAACTATGAATACGAAATAGCGATAGCAGTAGGACATAAAAACACGTCAAAAACTCCCCATACCTACGAAGCGGACAAACAGGTGACATATTTATAATTTAATGAAAACATTGATTTTATGCACATTATCTGCTACAATAGTCTGTAGTTTGTTTAAAGACCGCGCAGAAATGAGGTAAAATATGAACATTATAAATAAAGTGTTCGGCACGCACAGCGAACGCGAACTAAAAAGAATTGAACCCATAGTCAAAAAGATAGAAAGCTACCGCGAGGAAATGGGCGCTCTCACAGATGATGAGCTCCGCGCAAAGACCGCAGAGTTCAAAAAAAGAGTGGCGGAGGGCACAAGCCTTGACGATATACTTCCCGAAGCATACGCGGTAGTCCGCGAGGGAGCAAAGCGTGTTCTCAACCAGGAGCATTACCGCGTACAGCTAATAGGCGGCATCATTCTCCATCAGGGGCGCATCGCCGAGATGAAGACAGGCGAAGGCAAAACGCAGACAGCCCTTCTCCCAGCATACCTGAACGCCCTTGAAGGCAAAGGCGTGCACGTAGTCACTGTCAACGACTACCTTGCCAAGAGGGATGCCGAATGGATGGGACAAGTACACGAATTTTTAGGCTTGAAAGTCGGCGTCGTGCTAAACGACATGAAACCCGAGGAGCGCCGCGCGGCATACGCCTGCGACATAACATATGTCACAAACAATGAACTTGGCTTTGATTACCTGCGCGACAATATGGTAATTTACAAGGAACAGCTTGTTTTAAGGGATCTGCACTATGCGATAATCGATGAGGTAGACTCCGTGCTGATTGATGAGGCGCGGACTCCGCTGATTATATCAGGGCAGAGCAGCAAGTCAACAAAGCTCTACGAAGTATGCGACATACTTGCGCGCCAGATGAAACGCGGCGAGGACGTGCCCGAGATGACAAAGATGGATTATGTCATGGGCGTAGAGCAGGAGGAAACAGGCGATTTTGTAGTCAATGAAAAGGATAAGGTAGTAAACCTCACGGCGGCAGGCGTTGAAAAGGTTGAAAAATTTTTCCAGATAGAAAACCTTGCCGATCCCGAAAACCTTGAAATCCAGCACAACATAATTCTTGCCCTGCGCGCGCACAACCTTATGTTCCGCGATCAGGATTATGTCGTAAAGGACGACCAGGTGCTGATAGTAGACGAGTTTACAGGGCGCATTATGCCTGGACGCCGCTACTCAGACGGCTTACATCAGGCAATAGAGGCAAAGGAGCACGTCAAGGTAAAGCGCGAGAGCAAGACTTTGGCAACAATCACTTTCCAGAACTTTTTCAATAAATTTGACAAAAAGTGCGGCATGACAGGTACGGCGCTCACTGAGGAAAAGGAGTTCCGCGATATATACGGCATGGACGTGGTTGAGATACCCACAAACCGCCCCATAGCGCGTACAGACCAGCAGGACAGCGTTTACAAGACGCGCAAGGAAAAGTTAAAAGCAATTGTTGACGCGGTAGAGGCGGCTCATTCAAAGGGACAGCCCGTGCTTGTCGGCACGATCACTATCGAGGCGAGCGAGGAGCTCAGCAAAATGTTCACAAGGCGCGGCATACAGCATAAGGTGCTAAACGCAAAGTTCCATGAGCTTGAGGCGGAGATAGTCGCTGATGCGGGACAGCACGGTGCAGTTACCATTGCCACAAACATGGCAGGACGCGGTACTGACATCAAGCTTGACGATGAGGCAAGGGCGGCGGGCGGACTTATGATAGTCGGCACCGAGCGCCACGAATCAAGGCGTATAGACAACCAGCTGCGAGGCCGTTCGGGACGTCAGGGCGATCCTGGCGTGTCAAAATTTTACATTTCACTGGAAGACGACCTGATGCGCCTTTTTGGTTCAGAGCGTCTGATAAATATGTTTACAGCGCTTGGCATACCCGAAGGACAGGAAATCGAGCACAAGATGCTTACCAGTGCCATAGAAAACGCGCAGAAAAAAATAGAAAACAACAACTTCGGCATCAGAAAAAACCTGCTTGAATACGATCAGGTAATGAACGAGCAGAGAGAAATCATCTACGAGGAGCGCCGCCGCGTGCTGAACGGCGAGAGCATGCGTGATGCCATCTACAAGATGCTTACGGATATAGTAGAAAGCACGGTAGACACGGCAATCAACGATGACCTAGAGCCGCAGGAATGGGATTTAAAGGAGCTCAATTCACTTCTCCTGCCAATTGTGCCATTGCGCCCGATAGTGCTTGAACGCATTGACAAAAAGACCAAAAATGGCTTAAAGCACCAGTTAAAAGAAGAAGCCGTAAAGCTTTATGAGAGCAAGGAAGCGGAGTTCCCCGAGCCCGAAAATATCAGAGAGATTGAGCGCGTCATACTTTTGAAGGTAATAGACCGCAAGTGGATGGATCACATAGACGATATGGATCAGCTCCGTCAGGGAGTAGGCTTACAGGCATACGGACAGCGCGATCCGCTTGTCGAATATAAAATGAGCGGCTACGAGATGTTTGACGCCATGACGGCAGGCATCAAGGAGGACACAGTGCGTCTCCTTCTCCACGTCAAAGTAGAGCAGAAGGTGGAGCGCGAGGAGGTAGCTAAAGTGACAGGCACAAACAAGGACAACACGGTACAGAAGGGACCTGTTAAAAAAGAGGCGAAAATTTATCCCAACGATCCGTGTCCCTGCGGCAGTGGCAAAAAATATAAGCAGTGCTGCGGCAGAAACGCATAAATAATCAAAAAGCAAATAATCAAAAAGCCATAAATAAAGCATAAATAAAGGTGGTGAACGCAATGGTAGAGCTCGACCAGATGAAACAGGAGCTGCAGACCTACGAAAGTCCATTAGCGGAAGTGAGGGATTCACTTTGACCTCGCTAATAAAGAAAAGCGAATAGAAGAATTAGAGCGTGAAATGGAGGCTCCTGGATTTTGGGACGATCCAGACCGCTCAAACAAACAGATGCGCGAGTTAAAGCAGTTAAAAAGCGCAGTAGACGAGTGCAATGGCTTAAAATCACAATACGAGGATATAGAAACCCTCATAGAAATGGGCTACGAAGCAAATGATGCCGAAATGATCCCCGAAATACGCGAGGAGCTTGACCATTTCATAGAGGAATTTGAGGCTTTGCGCATAAGCACGCTTTTGTCCGATGAATATGACAAATGCAACGCGATACTAAAGCTAAACGCAGGCGCAGGCGGCACAGAAAGCTGCGACTGGGCAGGCATGCTGTACCGCATGTACACAAGATGGGCGGAGCGCAAAGGCTTTACGATAGATGTGCTCGACTTTTTAGACGGCGACGAGGCAGGCATAAAATCCATAACCTTTCAGGTAAACGGCGAAAATGCCTACGGCTATCTAAAATCCGAAAAAGGCGTACACCGCCTTGTACGAATTTCTCCATTTAACGCCCAAGGCAAACGCCAGACCTCATTCGTATCACTTGATGTAATGCCCGACATAGAGGAGGATTTAGACGTTGAAATAAACGAAGACGATTTGCGCATAGACACTTACCGAAGCAGCGGCGCAGGCGGACAGCACATAAACAAGACCTCATCAGCAGTTCGCATCACCCACATCCCCACAGGCACAGTAGTCCAATGCCAGAACGAGCGCTCACAGTTCCAAAACAAGGACAAAGCAATGCAAATGCTGAAAGCCAAGCTCTATCTGTTAAAACAAGAGGCAAACGCCGAAAAACTCTCCGACATACGCGGCGAAGTGAAGGAAATCGGCTGGGGCAACCAAATCCGCTCATACGTAATGCAGCCATACACTTTAGTAAAAGACCACAGAACCGACTTTGAAACAGGCAACGTAGATGCCGTAATGGACGGAGCCATAGACGGCTTTATCAATGCTTACCTAAAATGGAAAAACGCATCATCGAAATAAATAAGCTGTAGTAATTATGCAATGGCTAAATTAGAATGGTTTAAAAAAAGTTTCGCAATTACAAAATATTGTAAGATATGTAAGGAGTGACAAAAATGGACATTAAAATGGGTAACATGACTCCAGAGCATAGAGATGTTATGGATAATTTAGTTGCGTTGACAAGAATGCAATTAAAAAACAGCATCTGTTTTTCCATGCGTGAGGCTAAATATGAGTGGCAGGAGGATAAGGACGATATGGGAAACCAATTAAGAAGGGAACCGGATTTCAGCATATTATGCGGTAATCGAAACCGTAAACGATTAGTTTTTACCGATGTTCCCAGATTTATTGCGGAAGTATTAAGCGATAGAACAGAAAATGAGGACAGGAACGAAAAGATGAGTCTCTATCTTAAGGTTGGTGTCGAGGAATATTGGCTGATAGATCCAAGAATAATGTCCATAGAAAGGTATATCCTTGACGATGATGCATCTGCATTCCTGCTGCATGACAAAATAGACTTAAACAGTAATGAAAGCGCCAAACAAAACTTAGCCCCACTGTCATTCCCACGGCTGAAAATGCCCTTTGACGATGTATTTATGGGCGTAGGCGCAGACCAGTGAATTATTTTCCCATATCCAATTGATACCATACAAATATTTTCCCATATCCAATTGATACCATACAAATCAAACCCAGTAAGGCTATCCCAAAAAACAGCCCGAATATAAATATACACCCCATGAAGACCATTGGAGAGCGTCGGCACTTAGCGAAACAAGCATTAAAAGCGAAGCTCCTTTTAATGCACCGTTGAGCTTAGTGTCCGCTATGCTCTCCACCGAGCGCAAGCGCGTCTGAATGGGGTGTATATTTATATTCGGGCGTCAAAGCAGCCACTTATTACCAAGCTTTATTTACATTATTTCAATCCCTACGCCTAGAAATCAAATCCAAATAAAAATTCGTCGAAGTCATAGACATATAAGGCATAACCCACAAAAGCGCAATCCCGCAAGTAATGCTGCTAAGCAGAATAATCGGCAAAAAACTTGCCACCAGCAAAAAATACCGCACCTTATTCCCCTTCATAACAGCCACACTCTTCCGAAGAATTTCCCCAGCAGACAAATTCGGAAAATCAAGCACCATATAATAAACAGGGAAAAACGCCAGCGTCACGACAAAGTAAACCAGCATACAAAGCATCACCACAGCATAAAAGGAAGTAACCGCGCTGTAAGCCGCCATAAGCTGCTTCGTATCATTAAGCTCCAAATAATCAA
>CANQHZ010000056.1 GCA_947623805.1 uncultured Lachnospiraceae bacterium
CAAATAACGATACAACAAAAATACTGTAAATATGCGGATTTAACCAACCTTTTGTGTGCACACAAACAACAGCAGAACCAAAAATAATTACAAATTACAAAAAATTTTTCTTCAAGACTGCCAACAAACCTCTATAAAAGCTACAATACTGCTACTCTTTTTTACTTTTTTAATCATAAAAAATATGTACGCCCAAAAAATTTTCAATCATCTCTATACAACAAACCTTTCAGTCCACTAAATAATTCAGCATACCATACCATTAATATTTAGTTTAAAAACCTGAAAATAAAAAATATACATGGAATTGTTAGATACCGGAGCTAACACACAAATGATATAAGAGTGCATATCTGCTCTGGCAAAAGATATTTTGACCTGCAAGCTCGACAAACAGATAATTTCACAGTCATCACATTAATTGTGTTAAAAAATAAAATCCTTTAAACACAAAAATGCATCCATTACCCCGTTTTTATAAAATTTTCTGGACAATATAGCGCCAAAACGATAAAATATAAATGTCTATAAAAATATTGCTATGCGCACAATCTTTTATGCCAAACATCATATGGCATCCGCCAAATTGCCAATTATATTCTGCAGCTTGGCACGTTGCCGCAAGAATAAAGTCTAAGGCAAAATACAGACTTGCGCTTGCGTTGCGGCGTAATCCTGTATAAATTTATGATTTTGCGCAGACCCGCAACGCAGAAATGAGGAAAAAATGGGATTAATTCGTGCATTTGGCAGCTCCGTGTCGGGTGAGTTTGCCAACCAGTATCTTGAATATTTCGTCTGCGACTCGCTTTCGGAGGACGTCCTTATCACAAGGGGTGTCAAAAAGAGCTCTAACCGCTCTACAAACAAAGGCGACGCGGATATCATAACCAACGGCTCAGGCGTCGTCGTAAGTGACGGACAATGCGCCCTTATAGTAGCTCAGGGAGCTATAGCCGAGGTCTGCGCCGAGCCAGGCGTATACACCTACGACGCCTCGACAGAATCCTCTATTTTCAGCGGAGGACTTGGAAAAGGAATTGTAGAAAGCTTTAAGCAGTTCGGGCGCAGATTTACACACGGCGGCGAGGCACCCTCCGACCAGAGAATTTACTATATAAATATCAAGGAGATAATGAACAATAAATTCGGCACTTCCAATCCGCTGCCTTTCCGCGTTATTGACGCGCGCACGGGCATCGACTTTGATATCAGCATGCGCTGCTTTGGTACATACACTTTCAAAATAAGTGACCCTGTACTGTTCTATAAGAGCATAAGCGGCAATATGACAGCCACATACACACGCTCACAAATTGCGGAGCAGCTTCGCAGCGAGCTTTTGAACGGGCTGATTCCCGCTTTCACGGCAGTCGGCGCAAAGGGAGTCCGCTACAGTGAAATAGCTCTCCATGCAAACGAGGTGCGCGACGAGGCAAATGCAAGCCTTGCCGATACATGGGGCAAGAACCGCGGCATTACGCTTGTAAGCCTTGCTTTTAACAGCATTGACATTCCGCCCGAGGATTTGGAGCGCATCAAGGAAATCCAGACTACCGCAGTATACACAAACCAGAGCATGCTTGGCGCAAAGCTTGCGCTTGAACAGGCGGAGGCTATGAAAGCGGCTGCGTCAAATACAGCGACTGGCCCTATGATGGCATTTGCAGGCTTAAATATGACAGGAATGGCAAGAAACAACTCCGACTATTCGGCTATGATGGCAAACGGACAAGGCATTGCGCCGGTCACGGCAGCTTCCCCCGCTGCGGCAAATCAAGATAATGCTGCCAACGCAGGCGCGCAGGAAAGCACTTCCAACACTTGGAAATGCTCATGCGGCGCGGAAAATACAGGTAAATTCTGCAAGGAATGTGGGCAGCCAAAGCCCGCTCCCGTTGACGGCTGGGAATGTCCAAGCTGCAAGACAATCAATAAGGGAAAATTCTGTACCGAGTGCGGCGCCAAGAAACCCGCGGGTGCTCTGCTTTACAAATGCGACAAATGCGGCTGGGAGCCCGAGGACCCCAAACACCCACCCAAATTCTGCCCTGAATGTGGAGATCCGTTTGATGAAAGCGATATTGTGAAATAGATTTATACCAAATATAATTTCTCTCAAAGTCAAAAAATTCGCCCGCTATGTCAGTACTCTGGCACAGCGGGCGAATTTCCTACAAATACTTTCCTGTCACACTCTCCTTATTCCCCGCAATCTCATCAGGCGTTCCAACGGCGACAATGCGCCCTCCATGTATGCCGCCGCCCGGTCCCATATCTATACAGTAGTCGGCATTCCTAATCACGTCCAAATCATGTTCAATCACAATCACAGTCGCTCCATTGTCGGTCAGCCTACGAAATACCTCCAGAAGCGTCTGTACATCCAACGGGTGCAGCCCTATGGTCGGCTCATCAAACACAAATACCGTATCCTCCTGCCCGCGCCCCATCTCGCTCGCAAGTTTCAACCGCTGCGCCTCTCCCCCAGACAAGCTCGGCGTTTCCTCTCCAAGAGTAAGATAGCCCAGCCCCAAATCATGCAAAACCTGCAGCTTACGCTGTACGTTCGGTATATCACGGCACGCCGTCATAGCCTCGTCTACGCTCATATCCATAAGCTCAGGCAGCGAATAACCCTCCGTACCTTTCTTTGGAATACGCCTAATCAGATATGCGTCTTTTGAATACCGCGAACCTCGACAATCAGGACACGGAATATCCACATCAGGCAAAAACTGTACATCAAGACTGATAATGCCTGTACCATCACACACAGGACAACGCAGCTTTCCTGTATTATATGAAAAGTCTCCCGCCTTAAAGCCTTTGCTTTTAGCATCAACCGTGCGCGCGTATGCCTTGCGCAGCTCATCATGGACATCAGCATATGTCGCGACAGTAGAGCGCACATTTATCCCAATCGGTGCGGCGTCGATAAGCTTTATCTGCCTTATGCCGTCAGCCGTAACCCCCTTTACATGTTCAGGCAGCTTTTCCCCCTTTATCATTGCATCCAAAGCAGGAATAAGGCTCTCTAAAATCATAGTAGTCTTGCCCGAGCCTGATACGCCTGTAACCACTATCATTCGCCCCTTTGGAAAGTCAGCCTCTAACGGCTGTACAGTATGAAGCTGCGCAGTAGACAAATGGATTTTGCCAAGCGAAAACAGCTCATCTGCTTTTATTTCACGCCGCATATCAATCACTGTCTTCCCCGAAAGAAAACCGCCAATGCGCGAAGCAGGATTTTTCTCTGCCTCATCTATCGTGCCACTATATATAATCCTTCCTCCGTCTGCTCCTGCCTTTGGTCCCAGCTCTATAAGCCAGTCCGCATGGGAGAGAATATTCATATCGTGATCAACCAAAATTACCGAGTTTCCATCCGCAATCAGATCATCCATCACTCCCGTCACGCCCTCAATATTTATCGGGTGCAAGCCAATAGACGGCTCATCAAGGACATAAAGCACACCTGTAGTACGGTTTCTGACAGCGCGCGCAAGCTGCATGCGTTGGCGCTCCCCTGTAGACAGCGTGGAAGCCTCCCTGTCAAGCGTGAGATATGAAAGCCCCAAATCCATCAGGCGCTTCGCGGCATGCTGAAATGACTCGCAAATGCTCACAGCCATCGGCCGCATCTCCTCCGGCAATGACGCAGGCACGCCGTTCACCCACTCAATAAGGTCAGCAAGCGTCATCTTACATACCTCTGCCAATGAAATCCCGCGAAGCTTCGGCGCACGCGCCTTTTCTGACAGCCTGCTGCCGCCGCACTCAGGACATGGACTGATTTTAAGAAACTTCTCCACGCGCTTCATTCCTTTCTCATCTTTAACATGGGAAAGCGCGTTTTCAACAGTATAAACCGCATTGTAATAAGTAAAATCCATCTCACCCACAGTGTTTGTCTTTTCATTGTGGTAAAGCATATGGTATTTATTGGCTGGACCGTGAAAAACAAGATCTTTTTCCTGCTCAGTCAAGTCTTTAAACGGCACATCCGTGCGCACGCCCAGATTGTCACGCGCAATATCCTTCATCAAAGACCACATAAGCGTCTGCCACGGCGCGACTGCGCCCTCATCAATAGTCAGCGAATCATCAGGCACAAGCGTTGCCTCGTCTACCGTGCGCACAGTCCCCGTACCGTCGCAGCAGCGGCATGCGCCCGTAGAATTAAACGCAAGCTCCTCTGCCCCAGGCGCGTAAAAGCTCTCACCACATTCAGGGCAGACAAGCGCACGGTCAGCCGCCACATTTAAAGACGGCGCCACATAATGCCCATTCGGACAGCGATGTGAGGCGAGCCTAGAAAACATCAATCTAAGGCTGTTTAAAAGCTCCGTGCCTGTCCCAAACGTGCTCCGTATTCCCGGTACCCCGGGGCGCTGCCGCAGCGCAAGCGAAGCGGGAACATACAAGACCTCATCAACCTGCGCCCTCTCCGCCTGCGTCATGCGCCGTCTGGTATATGTAGACAAGGATTCCAGATACCGCCGCGAGCCCTCCGCATACAGCACCCCCAGTGCAAGAGACGACTTGCCGGAGCCTGAAACTCCCGCTATTCCCACGATTTTGTTGAGTGGAATATCCACGTCTATATTTTTGAGATTATGCACTTTCGCACCGCGTACCTTTATGTGCGTCGGAATTTTTTCCTCATTCATAACTTTTGTCCGCTCTTTCTAATCTATCCCTTTATATTCCCACTTACCCTTGTGGTATCGTCCCATGCTCACCACAGCGGTCAGCGCCCACGTAAGACCTGTCGTCAGGAAAATACCCCACATTCCGATAAAC
The DNA here is from genome assembly GCA_947623805.1 of uncultured Lachnospiraceae bacterium. Lineage (GTDB taxonomy): Bacteria > Bacillota > Clostridia > Lachnospirales > Lachnospiraceae > COE1. Next base: position 4,807 of record CANQHZ010000056.1, read on the forward strand.
GGTATCTTAGTAAGTGGTATCGCAAATCCCACGCGCCCTGCGACCTCCATAAGCCCATTTACCATAGCGTACATAGCATCGCCCGCGCCATTCAGCACGCTGCGCGCCACATAAATCATACCCAGGAAAAAGTAAAACCAACTTGTAATTGAAATCCCTTTAGCCCCAATCGCAACCACATTGGAATCCGTGACAAAAATGCGCATTATCACGTCCCCGAAAAATTGTGTCGGAATAAGCATAATGGCGCTAAAAACAGCCACGCTCACAAAACCGACCTTATACCCCTGCTTAACCCTGTCAATCCTGCCCGCGCCGACATTCTGCCCCGTGTAAGTGGTTATCGCCGCGCCAAGCGAATTGTACGGCTGCTGTACAAGCTGCTCAATCCTGCCAAGCGCTGTATTTGCCGCCACAACCTCCTCGCCAAAGCCATTGACAACTCTCTGCAGGAAAATGCACGAAAACGCGATAAGCGAGTTTTGCAACGCGATTGGCAGTCCCAGAGTAAAACATCTTGAAATAATATCCATGCGCATTTTTCTGTATTCTTTTCTTATTCTGAAATATGGAATTTTCCAAAGTGCATACGCAAACGCGCCGACCGCCGCGACAAGCTGCGCTATTACCGTGGCAAACGCCACACCGAATACCGACCACTTAAAGCTGATAACAAACAGCAGATCAAGCCCAATATTTATAAGGCAGGACACTACCATAAAGTAAAGCGGAGTTTTGGAATCGCCCAGTGCGCGGAGCACAGCCGCAACTCCGTTATAGGCGGCTATCGCCAGAATACCCGCACATGACACGCGCATGTAAATAACAGCGTCTTTAAGAATGGCCTCGGGAGTGTCAAGCGCGCGCAAAACCCACTCCGCGCATAATACCCCGAGTATTCCCGTGATTACTGACACTATCGCAAGCAGATACATTCCGTTTATAATGCTGCGTTCGACCATATCTTTTTTGTCCGCACCAAAATACTGCGACACCACCACACCAACACCCGCGGAAATCCCGAAGCTCATCGCAAAAAACAAAAAATTAAGCGAGCCTGTAGCTCCTACCGATGCAAGCGCGTTTGCACCGACAAACCGTCCCACGACGATAGAGTCAACCATATTATAAAACTGCTGGAAAAGATTGCCTATAAGCATAGGCAGCGTAAATGACAAAAGAAGCTTTGTCGGACTCCCCTCCGTCATATTGTAGACTGACTTTTTTTCGTTCTCCATAGCACTAATCTCCTTTTATTTCATTATGCTATCATAACACTATTTCCACGAAATGCAATAGGTTGAACAATTATTTTCAACAATATATTTCAAGCTCCACGTTAAACTTTCCTTTCCTCGTCTCACCTGAAACGCCGCCGTACCGAAAACGCCCATAACCGCGCACAGTCACCTTATCGCCTGCCTTTAGCTGTCCGCTGTTGTTCTCGTTCAGCCGCCCATTCACAAACACGCGCTTACCTCTAAACAGCTCGACGCTTTCACTCCTAGAGAGATTATACGCCTTGGCGATAACGCTGTCCGTCCTCTCCGCGCTTACCTGTACGATTTTATGCTCCATCCGCGCCACAGTGCTTTCAGGTATATGCTTCGCGGGCTTGCACAGCACTATGGTATGGCGCACTTTGTTAAGATTTTCCATTATGTACGGCGCCATTTTTTCACTGCAGAACAAAAACGCGCTTTTATCCTTTATCACGATATCGCCAAACGTACTGCGCTCAATCCCCAGATTCATCAGCGCGCCAAGATAATCCCTATGCGTGAGCGTCTCACCAAACTTTTCGACCACAGGAGAAATCTCTATGCAGACAATCGGGAACTCCTCATCGTACCCGCAAAGCTTCTCATCGCCAAAACGCAGCATAACACGCTCGCAGTCATTTGTCCCGCCATACGCCGTAACCGTCACATAAGACAGCTCCGATTCCATCTGATAATATATATCAAGCTCAGCCATAGACAAAAAGCCTGTAAAAAAATACTGACCATGATTATAAGCCTTGTCTGCAAGCTCCTTTAACCTCTTTCTAAATAACGCTTCTTCATTGTCCATCTCAAATCTCCCTCCGACATACAGACTGGCACAAATCAACCCTCATTTTCAAGCTCCTCCAAATACCCTCCGTCCCAGAGAAGTATCTTCAATTTCTGCGCCGCCTCAACCGCCGCTTTGGTAAAATACTGATTGGTAAGCACACACCCTACCATTCGGTCATAATAATCCCTTCCCGCATACGCCTCCTGCACAGCCTTCACTCCCACAGGACTGTTGTAACGCTTGCACTGTATGGCATAAGTCACGCCCTCCTTTTGGGCAAGGATATCTACGCCGTAATCCCCGCTGCCCCGCGTAACCTCCACCTCGCAAAAGCCATGCTTTTCCAAAAGCCCCGCGCAGTAATACTCAAAATCATGCCCGTCCATCTCGTCAAAACGCTTTAAATACCTGCCCCTCTTATAATACCTGCATACCGCCATAACTACAGCCGCCGCTATAACCAGCCCCGCCAGAACCGCGGCATACGCTTTTACATCAAACGCTATCTCACTCATCTGCCTGTCCCTCTGCAACAAAATAATCAACCAGTACAACTATACCATACAAACATCAGTTCTGCAATACAAAAATTTATATTTATCTCTTTACAAATCCCCATGCATAGTGTATAGTGTCCCTATAAAATATTATCCAACTACGCAGAGTAGGATTGTGTGCGTCAAGTGCCTTGTGGACAGGGAGTTGCCATAGGGACGAAAAGGGCTTTTCAGGTATGCCCTTGCGGTACAGAATCCGCATCCCGCTGCTACATATTTGAAAATGATTTTAATTCTCATTTGTGTAGTTAAAGGCTGCCGTATAAACTACATAAAGGAGGATTTTTATTATGCAGAAAATCAAAAAGCTTTACTCTGACTCATTAAAGGAGCTTTCAGTTACCAGAAATCTTGTCTTCTGCGGCCTTATGGCCGCGCTTGCGATAGTGTTGAATTATACTACTTCTATTTACATTACTCCCAATATCCGCATAGGCTTTTCGGGAATTCCAAACCGTATTGTCGAGTATATGTTCGGTCCCGCTATCGGCGCTATCTTCGGCGGCATGCTTGATATACTGAAATACATACTAAAGCCAAACGGCGCGTTTTTCTTCGGCTACACCTTCAACGTGATTGTCGCGGGAATAATCTACGGCTCTATCCTCTACAGGCGCCCTGTAAAAATCCGATACATCCTGCTTGCCGAATTTCTCGTAAAGGCGATAGTCAACTGCTTTTTAAACACGCTCTGGCTCTCCTTGCTAAACGGAAACGCGTTTATGGCTATTCTGCCCGCGCGCGTCATCAAAAATATTATAATGCTGCCGATAGACACGGCAATCATATACTTTGCCCTCAATATGGTGAACCGTATAAGAAAATCGCTGTAAAACTATCCAATTTCTACCGAATTTAAAATCAACCTTTTCTAAATCTCTCGATTGTGCTACAATATTTATGATATTGCTTATAATGCATACGCATGGCTTATCTAATTTAAACCGCCTATGAGCGGGTGGCATGGGGGATTAAAATGATACACGCTTACCACAAAATATTTACAGATTTTAAGAAACTTACAAACAAATCGGCATTCATATTGTTTGCTTTTATGACATTTGTGTCGCTTTTTATCTGCCTACTATGTATGTTCAAGGTACTGCCGCCGCAAGCGATGTACTCACTCATATGGCTTTTGCCTACCGGCTTGACACTGCTCATTACCATACATATATATAATCGCAAGGCGGACATTATAATCAAGAATCAACTCATATCAATTACAGCCTCACATGCGAGACAGACCTTTGAGGCATATTGCCGTGATTTTCCGGACACTTACATAAGCGACAGCCGCATAAAGATGTGCTATCTGTCAAGAAACGGCATCGACGTAGACGGAGCGCTTAAACGGCTTAATTCAAATATTGACGTATATAACAAACTGGCACTTTCATTTATAAAGGAATGTGGTAAATTTGAAGATGAGCTTTACGATTTGCTTACCCCTCAGACGCTTTTGCAATATGCTGCAAAGGCTCACGCACTCAGGGTTCAGGCAAACAAACTCGGGCTTACGAAGCTCACAGATACGATATTTTTTCACGAGATTGAGGCATACAGCAGATGCTATGATACCGTTAAGGCAAACTGGGGTAAACTCTCCTTGGACCTTGACGAAGCATATGGACATCTGTCAAAATACATTAAGTCACTCGGGCTCGATGACAATAACGACTCTTTTAGCAAAGGCATGACACTCCAAAAATGGAATGCGCAGCTTCAAGAAGCATTTAATGCTCTTGAAGCATATGACACAGACAAGGCAAAGCATATTTTCAATGAACTCATTAGCCGTCAGCCCGATACCGATATTTCCAAAACCCTTCAGGAAATCGTATCAAACATTGATGAAATTACGACAGGCGCGTATTGATTTATACTAATATTAATTTTTAAATATAAAAAGAGGCTGCCACAGCCTCTTTTTCATTTACATTCTCTTATATCCGTTTAAAAATCCGCGTTCTCCGTATCAAAAAGTAACAGTTCAAGATTTTCAATATCCTTTGAGTTTGGTGTCCATACATCGTCGATTAACTCAATCTTTACAGTCGTCGTAGCAGGCTCAGCATACTCTGCATTGGCGATAGCGTCTTTCATGCTGTCTTTTAATGCCACAAGCAATGCGTCCGTCATCTCCTCCTCAGTAGGAAGCTGCGTCTCATCCGTAACGCCTGACCACTCTGTATACAAATCATTGACAGCCGTCTCATAATTTGCAAGCGTATCCTTGAAAACCATCATCTTCTCATAAGTTACAGTCACTACCCAATCATCGTCCTGTTTCTCAGCACTGTCCACAGTGTACTTGGCATTGCCATACATGTCCTGAACTATCTGGCGAAATTTCTTTGTAAGCTCATCTGAAACTGTAACGCCCGTCATAAAATTCTTCATTGCCAAATCAATACCTGATTCGTAGACCTGAGCCGCCTCCTCAGCCGTACCAATCTTTAAGTCCATAAATGCCGCAGTATCGTTCTTGTAGCTCAAATCAAGCATAGCCTGGAGATACGCCTTTGCATCAAACTTATTACCGCAGCCTCCAAGAATACCAATCACCAGCACACACACCAATAAAAGTGCAATTTTTTTTGTTTTTTTCATTTTTCTTCTCCCTTTTTTAATCTTTAGATGACATTATTACATCTAGTTAGTAACTTTATCACTTGGCTATTTATAAGTCAATACAACCGATTTAAAGTATATATTTTTTCGCATTTTGTGCAAAATATATGCATAATTATATCAATCCGTATAGTTTCAACAGATATAGCCACAGTGTAATGAATACAGAACTTAAAAATGTCGTAGCCACAACGCAGCTTGACGAAAGCACGCCCTCATGCCCCATATTCCTTGACATTATATAACAGCTTACCGTAGTCGGCGCGCCGAGCATTATAAGTATCGCCACCATTTTTTCATTTGTAAAGCCAAGCCATGCCGCCATAGGGAGAAAAATCGCGGGCATCACAAAAAGCTTTATCAAAGTGCTTATAATCGTGGGCTTTATCTTGGCAAGCGCTTTCCTGCCCTCAAAACCCGCACCAAGTCCTATCAGGGCGAGCGGTGTAGCAAGCTGCGAAAAGTTGTGTAGGGTCTTGCTTATGATTACGGGCATATTTATCCTTGCCACAGATATTATCATGCCCAGCAGTATTCCAAGAATAATCGGGTTTGTCACAATACCTTTGAGCGACTTTTTGAGACCTGCCATGTCAAAGCCGCTGCTGCCCGGTGCGGTAAACGACAATATTATGACCGCCGCCACATTGTAAAGCGGCACTGTAGCAAGTATCATCAACGGAGCTATAGAGCTTGAGCCGTATATATTCTGTATAAATGCCACACCCAGCACGGCAGCACTGCCTCGATAGGATGCCTGTATAAACTCTCCCCTTATTTCCTTTTCTTTCACGAGCAGGACACTAAGCAGCGATATGACCAGTATGCACAAAAGCGTCACGCCAAAGCAAAATACCACAAACTTAAAATCCCACACGGCATAGAAATCCGCCTCCGAGATGTCAACCACCAACAATATCGGCAGCGTCACCTTATAGTTGAAAGAGTTGAGCGTCTTTACAAAGCCGTCGTCCACCATATTAATCTGCCTGAGCACATAACCCGCCACCATCACAAGAAATATCGGAATCGTGGCATTAAGGCTGAAAATCAAATTTTCCATTATGCAATCCACTCCACACATATTACAAAAAGCCAAGAACAAGCTCCTTGCAATTCAAATTTGCAGCGCAAGAAACGCGCCTCTGCTAAGTCACACATAAGGTGTGAGAGAAAATCCTCCCACACCTTATATAAAATTATTCTTAAATTGTCTTACCTGAAACTCTCGTCATCCTCCACAGGCTTAAAGTAGTCGTCATATTTTTCGTCTATATGTTTCATAAACACACGGTAGAAGAAGAACGACTGCACATATGACAGCAACGCCATTCCCAGAAAGAGCATAATACTGTTGGCTACGACAGAGACAAGATTGGCATATACCGCCGCTGCCGTTATCACCAGCACAATCGCCGTATAAGGCAAATAGCCTATCGCAAAAGCCGCCGCATTCTTAATAAGATTTAACGTAGTCCCTTCAAATTTAGCAAATACGGGAAAAATCCACAGCTCCACTACAAACAGCATTATCGCCACCACAGCGCTCAAAACAAGCATTATCCCACTGACAGCGCTGTCCGTCCGACTCCAAAATATGAAATCTCCGACAAGCATCCCTCCGCACAAAAGCATCAGCAGCCATACGGGAGTAATCTGCCTAAAGCTTTCACTGAAGCTTTTAAAGAATCTTTTTACCACATAGCCGTCACCGCACCTGATTGATGTGATGCTCACATAATACATAGCCGTAGTAGATGCCCCTATAGTGATAATGGGAATGCTGCAAATCAGCCAAAGCACATTCAGCACCACCAAATCCGTAAGCTTATTCAAAAACGCGATTACCGGTGAATCTGACATTCATTTCCTCATTTCCGCGCCGCCTTACGCGCATATCTATATCAGTCCTTTGCCTTTCCCTACTTGATGCCGCTGATAGCCACTGATTCGATGATTACTCTCTGGAAACAGAAGAACAGCACAATCGTAGGTATCATGGCAATTACCGATGCCGCCATAATCAGCGCGTAATCACTCTGTATCGAGTAGTAAGTATTAAATGAACGGATAACTACCTGCAGCGTCCATGTTGACTCGCTGCGCAGGAAAATAGTAGGCGCAAGGTAATCATTCCATATGCCCATAAACCACAGCGTGAGCTGCGTACCTACCGCGCCTTTCATGAGCGGGAAGAATATCTGCAAAAATGTCCTGAAATATCCGCAGCCGTCGAGCTTTGCAGCATCCATAAGGTCGTTCGGTATGCTCGTTAAATTCTGTCGCAGGAAGAATACCATGCTCACGTTGCCAAAGCAGGCGGGAATAATCAGTGGAAGCAGCGTATCTGTCCATCTCAGGTTAGTAAACATTACATACTGGGGAATCATGATAACCGCGAAAGGTATCATAATCGTCGCCAACAATCCCATGAATATAGCGCCCTTTCCCCTAAACTCCATCTTGGCAAACGCAAAAGCCGCAAGAGATGAAGTGAAACCGCCGATGAGCAGCACAGGCACTTCGACCTTCACAGTGTTCAAAACGCCCGATATAAAGTTGCCCTTGCTCATAACCTCAGAATATTTGCCCCAAACCCACGGGTCGGGAATAACCTTGAGCTGTCCTGACAAATACTGGTTTTTCGTCATAAACGAGGTCATTATCATATAGAAAAACGGGAAAACCATAACTACCGCGCCCAACGCCAGCAGTATAAAAACAATTATGTTTATCCGTCGTTCTTTCTTGGAGGTAACTCCCGAAGATAATAAATCTTTACTTGCCATTCTCTGTTCCCTCCTATTCTATAGTCTTAACCCATTTATCCTGGCCGACAAAGTTAATCAGCGTAATGATAAAGATAATAATTGCCAAAATAACCGCAATAGCGCTTGCATAGCCAAGCTGGTAGCTCTCGAACGCTTTTTGGTACAGATAAAATACGATTGTCGCCGCGCTGTATCCGATACCGCCGTTGCCGCCCGGAGTCATTACCTGTACCTCTACGAATACCTGGAAACCACCGATAAGCGTCGTCACCAATATGTAGAATGTAACGGGTGAGAGCAGCGGCAGCGTGATATTCCTAAACTTCTGCCAGCCGTTTGCGCCGTCAACCATCGCCGCCTCATAGTATGACCTCGGAATATTCTGCAGACCTGCCAGGTAAAGTATGATAGAGCTTCCCAAGCCTTTCCAAACCATGAATATTATCATGGAAACCTTGATAAGCACCTCATCACCCAGCCAGTTAGGACCGTGCCTACCTGTCAGCGTCTTGATAATGACATTCAAAAGACCATAATCATAATTATAAACCCATGCCCACAAAATGGAAACCGCTACAAGAGAAGAAATTACCGGTATGTAGTACATTGTGCGCAACACCCTCACGCCCGGAATTTTGCGGTTCATTCCCATAGCGCATATCAAACCAAGCGCCATGCCGATAGGAATGCCTATCAGGTATATTATCGTAGTTACAAGTGTCTGCCAGAATTTTGAATCCTTGAACAGCGTCACGTAATTGTCCAAGCCGCAAAATCTGTCGAACATTCCCTGAATCCCCTTAGCGCCATTCCATGTGGTAAGGGACGTCAATACAGCGAAAATAATAGGCCAGAGCATAAACAGCAGAAAGCCGACCGCCGGAGCGGCTACAAATAAAAGACCTATTCTTTCCTCTCGTTTTGCCATCGCTGACAATTTCACTTTTACTTTAGGTTTGTTTTCCTTCATCGCGCTCTTAATACCTCCTTTTTATTTAAAAAGAGGAGCATAACGATAAGCCCCTCTTTTTTTATATTACCCCAACAAATATAGCCCCTTTGTTCGTACATTATTATTGCATCGTACTATCTTTTGCACCGCATCATTATTGTGCTGCTGCCTTCATAGCGTTTGCGTTATCCAGCGCTGCCTGCATAGCCGGCTGTACCTCCGCGCAATACTCTGCCGCTGTCTTTTCACCCGTCAATACATACTCATAACCGCCGCTGAGGAACTCGTTCCACCAGTCCGCATTGTATGTATAAGTAGTCTCAACAAAGATACCCTCATATTTGTCAGTGCCTTCGATATAATTGAAAATTACATCTACATTGTCGCCATAAGGGATTGTGCCGTCTTCAATTCTTGCCTTAAAGTCGCCCTTTGCATAACTCATCGTGTTAGGTATCTGAAGTGACGCGCCTGTCGTCTCACCTGAAAGCACTCTCTGTCCCTCAAGGTCTGTCGAGAACAATGTAATCAATGCCGCCGCTGCCTCAGGAGAAGGTGTATCCGCCGAAATAGCAAAACCTACTGAACCGTTACGTGTCATAGACACCCCTGTAGAACCTACAGGCCATGCACATAAGCCCCACTCATACGGGAATGTATTCTCATCCATAAACGCGCCTACATCCCATGTACCACACGCGTAGAAACCAATCTGTCCGTCAAGCCATCTCTGATATCCGCCAAGAGCCGTATCCTGCTCAACCGTAGGAGTTACATGATACTTGCAGGTAAGGTCAGCAAAGAACTGGAACGCATCGATGAACTCCTGCTGTCCGTCGATAACAACCTGCGTATAATCGTCATTGAGGAAATGTCCGCCATTTGTGTAAACAAACGCGTCCAAAGCCCACTGCAAAGCATTACTTACGCCCCACTGGTCAATCTCGCCGTCGCCGTCCTTGTCGATAGTAAGCTTCTGGCATACCTCAACGAACTCATCCCATGTATAAGGATTCTCAGGGTCGGGATACTCAACTCCGCACTCGTCAAACAATGTCTTGTTGTAAGCAAACGCAAACGTTGACAAATCCTTAGGCAGGCAGTACAAAGAGCCTGACCCTGATTCCTTGCCGTCATAGCGGTAAGCCGAAGTAATTGCCGGCCAAAGGTCCGCGATTGTCTCCTCCGGCACATAATCATCAAGAGGAAGAAGATATCCGTCATCCACGTTGCTCGCAAGTCCGTCAGGACCTACATAGAAAATATCAGGCATATCGCCGGCAGCCTTGTAAGCCATAAGCTTCTGACCATACTCGTCAGCCGTAGTAACCTCAAATGTAACCTTCGCGCCCGTACTCTCCGTAAACCTGTCAATCAATGACTGATAAACCGTCTTCTCATGATCCTGAGCGTATATAAATACCGTCAAATCCGCATCGCTGTAGTCACCCTCAACCGCAATATTCTCTGTCGCCGACGCATCTACAGTAATCTGCGCGCCTACGCTCTCCGTAGTCTCTCCTGTCGCGCTAGTCTCAGCAGTATTTGCGCTCGTGTCCGCAGCGTCTCCCCCATCCGAAGAACCACCGCCGCAGCCCGCAAGAGTAGTAGCCGCAAATGTCGTCGCCATCAGCAAAGCAATAATTTTCTTTTTCATAGAATCCTCCGTTTCGTTAATTATTTGTTTAGGCTTATAAAACGCCTTGCTATATAATAATTGCACCATACAGCTTAATAAAACCCGCCTTGCTTTATACATTTTTTCACTTTCCCATATATATGCAAACCGCTCTTTTTATGCAATTTTTGCACTTTTTTAAAGTTTTATTAAACTATATGTACATTTTATAAAATACATGCCTCTTTGTCAACATATATTTAATAAATTATGAATTTTCTATAAATTATGAATTTTCACTCCACACAAAATCATACCTCTCACATTCATTCAACCGAAAGACACCAACAAACCAGCCCGAGCAGGGTCATACACCCCATGAAGACCATTGGGAAGCGTCGGCACTTAGCGAAATAAGCTGTAAAAGCGCAGCTCCTTTTACAGCATCATTGAGCTTAGTGTCCGCTACGCTTCCCACAAGCGCAAGCGGGTCTGAATGGGATGTATGACCCTGCTCGGGCGTCCGTCAGCAACAACCTAAATCATTCCTCACTCATCCAAATACTGCACCCCCCAAACAGTCTGATTATTACTCCCCACACCCATAAAGCACCTGGTACGATTCCTCGCCTCATCATCCATATCAATCAAAACTCCATCATACTCAACCCCATCAATCATCACACTCATGTACACACTGCCCTCCTCAAGCTCATACGTCCCCGACAAAGTTTCCCCTTCAATCTTCCCCTTTTCGAGTTGCACAGCCTCCGCACCATGAACATCCTTCCCAATATCCGTACCATGATTCAAAAAATACCACGTACCACCAATATCTCCGCTCTTATAGCCATCTACATTCAATTTCTCCCCACTATACGCAAACGGCGCCGCCACAAGCCACCCCTGCTCATTCCTAAACATCTGATGCACTCTAGGCTCATGATACTCACTACCATTGTCAAAACGCTGATGATACACAAGATACAAATTACCGTCAGACGCCTCCAACATAGAGCAATGCCCCGGCGCCATATATGCCGTCTTCAAACTAGGCAATATATAATTTCCCATCATCTTTACGCCATACTCCTGATGATTCGTCACATACCCAAAAGTATTTCCCGCAGCGTCCACATAAGGCCCATCCACATTTTCAGAACGGTAACACCTAATCTGATAACCGCCCTCCCGCGTAAGACCACCATACGACACGAGCAGATAATACCAGCCCGTCTGCGCGTCATAGTGAATGTAAGGACCTTCGCATGAGTTGTGAAGACCTCCTATCAGGTATTTCCCGAAATATTTATCCGTATGTGTCTCATCATTCTGCTCAGGATGGATAGGATAACCTGTAGCTTCATCTATCTCAAGCAGCCATATGCCGCCCGACCACGAACCATAGACCATCCACATTTTCCCGTCCTTATCACGAAAAACAGTCGGGTCGATACAGTTTGGATAATTCAGGTTGTTGTACTGGGCGGACGAAAGATATGTCGCAACATTCGCGTCCTCACCCATAATCTCCTTAAAGTTCGTGTTCTCCACAGTAAGCGCCGTAAAGCCCGAATAAAGCAAAGTATCTATATATGTATAAGGTCCCGTTATCTCGTCCGCCGTCGCAAAGCATATTGTTGACGCCCTGTAATCGTGGCTTGTCGAAAAATACATTACCCACTTTTTCATGGCTTCATTATAGATGACGTCAGGCGCCCATACCGCATAGCCGCCATCCACATGCTCGCCTACAAACGCAAACGCCTCCATCGATTCATCAAACAGATTGTCAAACAGCGGATTCGCTGCGTTTACTCCGCTTGCAAAGGATTTCCAGCTCATCAGGTCATCACTCTGCGCCGCCTCCATATGCGAACCGAATATATAATATTTACCGTCGTCTTCCACTATAGACGGGTCATGCACAGACACTCCTATCGTCTGGGCGCCCTGCTCAATCTCATCCGCAGTCTTCCCCTGGTTTTTACTACCACCGCAGCCTGACAGCGCAAATGCCGTCAACACAGACAACATAACCAGACACAATTTCCTGCGCATTCCGCCTAATCTGCTTGATTTACCCTCTCTGCTCATTTAATCTACCTCCGTCATTTTTTTGTAACCGCCGCTGATTATATAATATCTTTAAATACGCTATATTTCAAGAAATAATTAATATTGTACAGATATTATGTTGTGTTATAATATACTAAAGGCTATACTATATCAAATCTGTAAAGGAGTGTGTGCTATGAATACTATCAACTATCCCCCCAAACCCCCCGCAATTCCACCAAAACCTTCGTCCACAGACAGAAATGTCTGCGGTGAAAACGGCACCTGGTTCACCCACGACCCCGCGATTTACCATGACGCTAAGAGCGGCAATTACTATGTCTACAGCACGGGCGCATTCTGCCAGCGTTCAAGTGATTTGCTGCATTGGAAGGGTCTTGGCAAAATAGTGGACAATCCGCCAAAAGAATCTTCGGAGTGGACAGGCAGCACGGACATATGGGCGCCCGATATCGTCAAGGTCGGCGACGAATACAGGCTATACTGCTCAAACTCGTCATGGGGAGTGCGGCAGTCCTGCATATTTCTTGCGGTTTCCGATTCACCCGAAGGGCCTTTTATCCCAAGAGGGTGCGTACTCAAAACTACTGACGAACTCCCTGTAAACGCAATCGATGCCAATATCATAGAGGATGAAAAAACCGGAAAGATGTACATGCTCTATGGTTCATTCTGGGGCGGCTGCCATATGATTTTACTTGACAAAGAGACAGGACTCGCCGCAGAAGACGGTATCGGCGTATGTGTCGCGAGGCGTCCCCGCTGGACGGACTGCTCTATCGAGGGACCTTATATGATATACCATAAAGAGAGTGGATATTACTTCCTGTTTGTTTCCTACGGCTCACTAAACAGCGACTACAATATCCGCGTAGGACGCAGCCGCAATATCACAGGACCTTTTTTGGATTATAACGGCAGAGACATGACAGATTTGGAGGATTATGACACAAGTGTCGGTTTGATGCTGGCTTGCGGCTACCGCTGGCTTGATGGTACACCTTATATGGGGCCGGGACACAATTCAGTACTGCAGGATTTTGACGGCAGCTTTTATCTGGTATCACATATAAGGCCGTTAAATTTTTACGGAACATTTGAACCGTCACTGATGCAGATAAGACGAATGTATATGACCCCCGATAACTGGTTTGTCGCATCGTCGCAGCCTTACGCCGGAGAAAAACTACAGCCGCTCTCACCCCAGGATTTAGTCGGATATTACGAGCGAATAAGCCTCACGCCATCAGTGCCCCAGGGCGTCCAGCACGCGCATCCCTTTAAGTTACTTGAGGGCGGACGCATGGAATCCTGCTCGGTAATCGGTAGCTGGCATATGCTTGATGATTTTTCGGTTGAGATACAATATGGAAACACCACAGAATACATTATCGCAACCCCCGGCTGGGACTGGGAACTTGAAAGACCCACTCTAATCATGTCGGGCCTTACAAACAAAGGTATCTGCACTTGGTACAAAAAAAGACCGTAATATCATCGGGACAGCACATATCCCTTGTAAATATCTTCAAACTCCACCAGCAAATCATTGGCGCGGATTTCATTGTCCTGCCTGAACACGGAATATACCGCACCTTTAGACTGTACTGCAAGCGCGTTCAGCGCATCCTCGTCAAATTTATCGGCGATATATACAGGAAGCACAGACAAAAGGACATCCGCACAGCCCGTTTCCTTATCATATGAATACGACACAATACTGCTTATGCTGTTGCGGCAAAACCCGTCGCGCCAATCAATATATGCCGTACGCATTGCGCCGTCCGCCATACGGTAGCGGTAACGCAAATCCTCGTCATTTATCGCATAATCGTAAAGACGGACAAGGCTGAGCGGTCCATGATAGCGCATCTTTGCAAGCACGACGACCTGATTATACGCTTCCGAGTCGTACACGTTGAAAAAATAATCCTGCCCTCTCTCATCCAAATTACGCACAAAACCGTCGCAGCTTGAAAGACAGCCATGCGTAAAGCCTGCCGCCGCAAGACAGTCTGCCAGATAATCCGCCACGAACGCGTTCTTCATCCAGTAAAAACCAATAAAGCCTGCTGTCTCGTTTTCCTCGGCAAACTCCATATACTCTTTAGACACAGAAAGCCGCACATGGTTATCGTCCATAAGCTCCAAATCAACCGCTTCGGGATCATTCGCATAAGAGAGGACTTCCTCAAAATACGCCGCGACATCTTCATTGACCCATGGATCAAATTCAGCCTCCGCCAAATCCGACACACTGGCAAACAGATTGTCATATACTTCATATACGGCAGGCAGATACAACCAGCGCCCATTCGCTTTTTCCAGCTTTTCAAACGCCTTATACAAAGCTGCATCCACAATGACTGTTTCGTTAGGATTGGCGTTGACAGACCTTACGCCATTTTCAAATATCTGATATGCTTCTTCAGCCGCCTGCGTATACGCTTTTGTCACGGCACGCTTCTCGCCCCAAGCCCCGCTGCCTGTCTCATACAGAAAGGTAAAGTCTTCTCCGCAGTTTAGCTCAGACGAGTTTACAGTGATCTGCGTCCATCCGGTATCTCCACGTACAAGATTTATAAAAAAATACGCAAGCGCTCCCGCACCTATCAGAAGAAATACGGTCGCAGCAATAGCTCTGCGACCGATATGTTTCTCGGAAATTTCTATTTTTTCTACAGGTCTTAAGTCAGGCTGCCTGCGGTTTCCTGCTTTTCTGCCCATTACAGCACCACCATCCACAACAACAGCAGGAATATGACGACAATAACTGCAAGTACGATAAGACCCAAAACCGCACCTTTAAAGCATGCCTTTGCATTTCTTTTGTGGTGGAAATGCTTAAACAGCGCTCCGCCAATAAGTCCCAAAATCGGCAGGAAAAACGACAGCACGGTATACCAAAAGTTTCCCGTATCATGCGGGGGGGACTGCAAAAATTCTTCCAGTTCTTTAGCCATCTTCTTCTCCTGAGCTTCCTCAAGAGCTTTGCGGGCATCGGCAGCTTTTTCGGTCTCTTCCGGCGAAATTATCGTGACTGCCTTGATCGGCTCACCTTTTTCCCGAAGCGCCTTATATTCCTCAATTTCCTTTTTATTTCCGTAAACCCAGTGTTCATGACCGATATTGACAAATTCCGGCTTATCCGTGCTGTAGTCATGAATCGAAGGATCGTAGACATACTGTACCTTGTTCTTTTCAAGCTGCGGGTCGGGTATCGGAATTGCGGATATCAGCGAGTGGGTATAGGGATGAAGCGGGAAGTCAAACAGCTCTTCCGCGTCGGCAACTTCCACGATGCGCCCCTTGTAGATAACGCCGATACGGTCTGAAATAAAGCGCACCACGCTGAGGTCATGAGCGATAAACAAATACGTTACATTCTTTTCTCTTTGGAATTTTTTCATAAGGTTGAGCACTTGGGCGCGAATCGATACATCAAGCGCTGATATAGGCTCATCAGCCACTACCAGTTCAGGTTCCATTACCATGGCGCGCGCGATGCCGATACGCTGGCGCTGTCCGCCTGAAAACTCATGAGGATAACGCGTCAGATGCTCCGGCAAAAGACCGACTTCATTGATCATGTTCTCAACTTTCTGCACACGGTCAGCCTCATTTTTAAACAGTCCGAAGTTATACAGACCCTCGGAAATGATATAATCCACTGTCGCACGTTCATTCAACGATGCCGCCGGATCCTGAAATACCATCTGGACGTTACGTATGACCTCCCGGTCCAATGCATGCGGGATCTTTCCTGAAATACGCACTCCCTTGTATTGGATCTCGCCCGCCGCAAGAGGATTTACACGGATAACAGCCCTGCCTATCGTGGTCTTGCCCGATCCTGACTCTCCTACCAAAGAGAAAGTCTCACCCTTGTAAATATCAAACGACGCATCCGTAACAGCATGTACCGCGCTGTCGCCTTTGCCGAACGTAATATCTATATTCTTAACTGACAGCAGGATTTCCTTGCCGTTTTCTGCGATAGGACCGTGCTCCGGGAAGAGGGAACGGTCTTTTTTAGTTGTTTGTGTTTTTACCATTTTGCCTTCCTCCCTAGATATGGAATGCTTTCACAAGCTTATCGTGAATGTCGCAAATAGCTTCGGGTTTGTCAACCTTTGGCGCATGGGGATCCAAAAGCCACGTCTTTGCATAATGAGTATCTGTTACCTTAAACATAGGCGGCTCCGCAAGCGTATCGATCTTCAGGCAGTAAGGATTACGCGGGGCAAACGCATCGCCGACAATACTGTTGTACAATGACGGCGGCGTACCTGTTATCGAATATAGCTGCGTATTACGCTGAGCAAGCTGCGGCAGACTGGACAGCAGCGCCCATGTATATGGATGGCGCGGATCATAAAATACTTCATCCACTTTGCCTACCTCTACGACCTGTCCCGCATAGAGAACCGCCACACGATCCGCTATGTTGGCTACCACGCCCAAGTCATGGGTGATAAATACAGTCGTAAAGCCAAATTCTTTCTGCAAATCCTTGATAAGCTGCAAAATCTGCGCCTGAATAGTCACGTCAAGAGCCGTGGTCGGCTCATCGCATATCAGTATCTTAGGCTGGCATGATAAGGCAATGGCTATTACGACACGCTGCCTCATACCGCCCGAATACTGGAAAGGATAGTCGTCAAAACGCGCTTCCGCATTCGGTATTCCCACCTTGTGCATCAGCTCTATCGCACGTCTACGCGCCTCCACCTCAGAACAATGCTGATGTTTGATTATAACAGAAGTAATCTGCTTTCCAATGGTAATTATTGGGTTTAGACTGGTCATCGGGTCCTGGAATACAGTAGCGATGCGTCGTCCGCGTATCTGAAGCCAGTCGTTGCTATACTTGATGCTTGCAAGATTGAGCACGCATACGCCGTGAAGCCGCTCCTGCGTCTCGTCCAGATAGCGCACACGGAATACCACAGTGTCAAAAACCGCATTGCGCTGTTCTTCGTCATCAAGGTCAACGCCATTCTGCATAGCTTTTTTCAACGCCGCAAGCAGATTGTATGTGTGGCGTATACGCTTTATCAGTCCGTAACGCCCTACCGACAGACGTATTTCTTTGCATAATATTTCGTTGCGCTTTTTTACCTTGTCGGAAATCTGTCCGCTTATCTCCTGCTTATATTTTTCTTTAAGCTCGCTCATCCGCTTATTGTATTTATCGTTAAAAGCCGTATCCTTGGCGGCTTCTGCCTTGCGCGCTTTCTCTTCCTCTGCTTCTTTTTTCTCCAAAGCCTTTATTTTGTTATCATA
>CANQHZ010000057.1 GCA_947623805.1 uncultured Lachnospiraceae bacterium
CCCGAGTGTGGGCATATACCCCTCTCACGGACATCGCTTGCGCTCAGTGGTCAGCGTAGCGGACACTAAGCTCAATGGGCGCTGCAAAAGGAGCTACGCTTTTGCAGCTTATTTCGCTAAGTGCCGACGCTGCCCAGGGTCCGTGAGAGGGGTATATGCCCACACTCGGGCCATTATAATTTGTTGGCTGAAACTTTCCTTAGCTTTCCTTAACTTTCCTTAACTTTTCTTAATTTTTTTAATTTATTGTTTTTATGATTTGGAATTATTTATGATGATTGGTTGTGATTTTGTGAGAGGTGTTGATGATTTGGATGGGGATTTAGGAGGGGAAATAAAAAAATGGGAAATTTAATACAATTTGAGTGTTGACATACAGGGTATATTTGTATACAATTATACAAAAAAACAAAAATCTTTCAGATGTGCATTTAGGCGGTTGCTTTAAATGTGGATTATTGAAGGAGCGCCCGGGAGTGGCGGAGGAGGAGATTGAAAATGGACAATGATAACAGGAACGAATATTTTGAGAACCGACCTGTCACTATGAATGAGCACAACAATCTGTTGCAGATTGAGGAGCATATGTATAAGCTGCAGGATGTGGAAAAGCCGAATGCTTTTAGAAATATGTTTCCGTATGACGAGATACCTAAAATTCCGTTTAATGACAGGGTAGTGCCTCACAATATGCCGAAAAACATATGGATTACGGACACTACTTTTAGGGATGGCCAGCAGTCGCGGGCGCCGTACAGTACGGAGCAGATTGTTACGATATATGATTATCTGCACAAGCTTGGCGGACCGAATGGCATGATACGGCAGAGTGAGTTTTTCCTTTACAGTAAAAAGGACAGAGACGCTGTGTATAAATGTATGGAGCGTGGATATGAGTTTCCTGAGGTTACTTCATGGATAAGGGCGAGCAAGGAGGATTTTAAGCTTGTAAAGGAAATCGGCATGAAACAGACGGGTATACTTGTTAGCTGCTCGGATTATCATATTTTCTTAAAGCTTAAAATGACGCGCCGCCAGGCAATGGACCATTATCTTTCTATAGTTCGCGAGTGTCTTGAGGAGGGGATAAGCGCCCGCTGCCATTTGGAGGATATTACGAGGGCGGATATTTACGGGTATGTGGTGCCGTTTTGTCAGGAGCTTATGAAACTTTCGCAAGAGTACAATCTACCCGTCATAGTCCGTGCGTGCGACACTATGGGATATGGCGTAAACTTCCCGGGAGCTGTTATTCCTCGAAGTGTGCAAGGTATTATCTACGCTATACATACGCATGCGGGCGTGCCTCATGAGTGGATAGAGTGGCATGGACACAATGATTTTTACAAGGCTGTCACAAACTCCACTACGGCTTGGCTGTATGGGTGCTCTGGCGTGAATACGTCGCTTTTCGGCATTGGCGAGCGCACGGGCAATACGCCGCTTGAGGCTATGGTATTTGAGTACGCGCAGCTGAAAGGCACGCTCAACGGCATGGACACTACGGTAATCACGGAGCTTGCCGAGTATTACGAGAAGGAAATCGGCTATCACATTCCATCAAGGACGCCGTTTGTGGGGAAGAATTTCAACGTTACGCGTGCGGGAATACATGCTGACGGGCTTTTGAAGAATGAGGAAATTTACAATATTTTCGATACTGAGAAATTCCTCAACAGGCCTGTGCTCTGCGCTGTGTCAAACACGTCGGGGCTTGCGGGTATAGCCCATTGGATAAATACATACTTTAAGCTTGGCGACGACGAGAAGGTGAGCAAGACTTCAGAGCTTGTGGCTTATGTCAAGGCGTGGGTTGACGCGGAGTATGAGGGCGGCCGCGTGACAGTGCTTACGGATGACGAGCTTTTAAAGGTGATAGACGAGGGCTGCAAGACGCTTGGAGTGACGCTTAAAAAATAGACGGTAACGGTGTGAGGTAAAAATGGATAATGATTATTCGTTAAGGGGTATGGTTTTTACAAGGCTCCGCGAGGACATACTCAACGGAAAATACAGTGAGAACACGGAATTAAAGGAGTCCGCTATAGGCGAGGAGCTCGGCGTGAGCAGGACGCCTGTGAGGGAGGCGTTTAGACAGCTTGAGCTTGAGGGGCTTATCAGAATAGTGCCGAACAAAGGCGCGTATGTCACGGGAATATCCGCATCAGATGTAGCCGACATATATGAGATAAGGTCACTCCTTGAGGGACTGTGCGCCAGATGGGCGACTAAGCGCATGACGAAATCGATGATAGAGGAGATGGAGGAAACCATTATTTTGAGTGAATTTCATCTCTCCAAGGAGCATTTTGAACAGCTTATCGAGCTTGACAATAGATTTCATATGCAGCTGTATGAGGCGTGCGGCAGCAAGATACTTATACATCTTTTAAAGGATTTTCACCAGTACGTGCAGAAACAGCGCCAGCAGACGCTTTCCAACATAGAGCGCAGCAGGCAGGCTGTGGCGGAGCATAAGAGCATTATGGAGGCAATACGCGACGGTAATGCGGACTTGGCTGAAAAATTAGCCGACGAACATATTTGTAATGCGTACCAGAATATGGTAAAATGTGGTTTGAGCGACATTAAAGACTAAACATTATATGCCTTGCGATACTGACAGGGCAGAAAAGAGGTTAAACATGGAAAAAATTAAAATGATTACTCCGCTTGTGGAGATGGACGGCGACGAGATGACCCGCATATTATGGAAAATGATAAAGGACGAGCTTATCCTGCCGTATGTTGATTTGAAAACTGAATATTATGACTTGGGGCTTGAACACAGAAACGAGACAGGCGACCAAGTGACTGTAGACTCCGCGGAGGCGACGAAGAAGTACGGTGTAGCCGTAAAGTGTGCGACAATCACGCCGAACGCCGCGAGAATGACGGAGTACAATTTAAAAGAGATGTGGAAAAGCCCCAACGGCACAATCAGGGCAATTCTTGACGGCACTGTTTTCCGCGCGCCTATCATTGTAAAGGGCATAGAGCCGTGCGTTAAAAACTGGGAAAAGCCTATCACGCTTGCAAGGCATGCCTACGGCGATGTTTATAAAAATACTGAAATCAAGGTGCCGGGTGCAGGTAAGGCGGAGCTTGTATTTACCGCGGAGGACGGCACGGAGACGAGGGAGCTTATACATAATTTCACGGGCGCGGGCATCATACAGGGTATTCACAATACAGACAAGTCAATCACCAGCTTTGCGCATGCCTGCTTTAAGTACGCGCTTGACACAAAGCAGGATTTGTGGTTTGCGACAAAGGATACTATATCGAAGAAATACGACCACAACTTTAAGGATATTTTCCAGGAGATTTATGATGCCGAATATGCCAAGAAGTTTGAGGAGGCGGGCATAGAGTATTTCTATACGCTTATTGATGATGCTGTGGCGCGTGTCATGAAGGCAAAGGGTGGCTTTATCTGGGCGTGCAAAAATTATGACGGAGATGTCATGAGTGATATGGTAAGCTCGGCGTTTGGTTCGCTTGCGATGATGACGTCGGTACTTGTATCGCCGTCGGGAGTTTACGAGTATGAGGCGGCACATGGTACTGTGCAGAGGCATTATTACAAGCATTTAAAGGGCGAGGAGACATCTACAAACTCTGTGGCGACAATTTTTGCGTGGACTGGTGCGCTTAGAAAGAGGGGAGAGCTTGATAAGCTTGATGATTTGGTGAGGTTTGCGGATAAGCTTGAGAGGGCGACGATTAAGACGATAGAGGATGGCAAGATGACGAAGGACTTGGCGCTTATTACGTCGCTTAAGGATGTGACTGTGTTGAATAGTGAGAACTTTATTAGGGCGATTAGGGAGACATACGAGGCATTATAATATAAATTGTGAAAGGTGTTCTCAGCCGTCCGAATCTAGGCAAAATATATAAAAATAGCGTCAATGTACTGTATCGCAGATACAGTACATCAGTGCAGCAAGCCGCAAGACGCCGCTTATTTTATATATTTTGCCTAAATTCTATGTTGTCAAAGAGAGCGCCTCCCATTTTTCGTATAGTTCTTCAAGTTCTTTTGCGGCTTTTTCTCTGTCTTTGGCAAGCTCCTGTAGTTTGGCGACGTTTGTGGCGATGGTGGGTTGTGACATTTCGTTGTCGAGCGACTTGATTTTATCTTCAAGGTCGGCAATGCGTGTCTCGCATTTTTTTAAGTCGTTTTCTTTTTTGCGCTGTGCTGCTTGCTGTTCTTTTTTCTGCTGCCAGTCAAGTTTTTGTGCGCTGGGTTCGTTTGAGGTGTTTGCTGTATTTTGTGACATGGGTGTCATAATATCTTTTTTTTCAAGGTAATAATCATAGTTTCCTATGTAATTTACAAACTCTTTTTGTGTCAGCTCTAGAATGCGTGTCGCTGTCTTATTTATAAAATATCTGTCGTGCGACACATAAAGTATGGTTCCCTCGTAGGCATTGAGCGCTGTTTCCAATATTTCTTTTGACGCTATATCAAGATGGTTTGTCGGTTCGTCCAGTATTAGGAAATTTGCCTCCGACAGCATAAGTTTGGCGAGGGACACGCGCCCGCGTTCGCCGCCGCTTAGAGTGCTTATTTTTTTGAATACATCTTCGCCTGTAAACAAAAAAGCGGCAAGGGTGTTGCGTATTTCCGTGTTTGTCAGATATGGGTATTCGTCGCTTATCTCGTCAAAAAGCGTTTTGTCCATATGCAGTACATGGTGCTCCTGGTCGTAGTAGCCGATTTCAACGTTTGTGCCAAGGCGGATAGAGCCGCTGTCGGGTGGGACGAGTTCGTTTATGATTTTCAAAAGGGTAGTTTTGCCTGTGCCATTGTCGCCGATGATTGCTACATGCTCGCCGCGCTTTATCTCAAACGACACATTCTCAAATAACATATTATTGTCAAATCCTTTTGAAAGCCCCTCGATGCGCATGACGTCATTACCGCTTGTCTTGTGGGGTGTAAGGGTGAGGCGCATATCTGTTTTAACCTCTGTCGGCTTTTCAAGGCGTTCGATTTTGTCAAGCATTTTCTCGCGACTTTCCGCGCGCCTGATTGACTTCTCGCGGTTAAACTGTTTTAGTTTATCGATGACATCCTCCTGATGCTTTATTTCGCGCTGCTGGTTGAGGTATGCGTTCATCTGCTCTGTGCGCAGATGTTCTTTTTGCACTGCGTAGTCGGAATAATTGCCGTTAAACGACGATACGACGCCATTGTCAATCTCAATTATCTTTGTGGCGATTTTGTCAAGAAAGTATCTGTCGTGCGATACGATTACGACAGCACCCCTGTAATTCAAAAGATAATTTTCAAGCCACATAATTGAGTTCAAATCCAGGTGGTTTGTCGGCTCGTCAAGCATTATCAGGTCAGGCTTTTGCAGTAGCAGCTTGCCAAGCGCCACGCGCGTTTTCTGTCCTCCGGAGAGTGTGTCTACTTTTTTGCCAAATTCGCTTTCGTCAAAGCCAAGTCCTTTTAAAATGCCCGTAATTTCGCTTTTGCACGCGTATCCGTTTATATCCTCAAATCGATTTGAGAGAGAGGAGTATTTTTCCAAAAGCTGTTCAAGAACTTCACCATGTACTTCTTTCATGGCCTTTTCCGTTTCGCGGAGAGCGCGCTCTAAGTCAAGCACTTCCTGTTTTACGGTCAGCAGCTCGTCGTAAATTGTGTTTTCGCTGTCTACTGCCTGATGCTGGGCAAGATATCCAAAGCTTTTATCCTTTGCAAAGGTCACAAGCCCCTCATCGGCGGGCAGACTTCCGACTATAATTTTTAAAAGCGTGGTCTTACCCGCGCCGTTTATCCCTACAATCGCCGCTTTCTCATAATCTTCAATATGAAATGATGCGCTTTTGAGCACTTGGTTGTCCACAAACGTTTTGCTTATATTGCTGCATGATAAAATCATAGTATATACCTCTTGTCCGCATTGACGGATACTTTAAACATAATTATTGCGTAGCGTATTTTACATAAGCGTTAAAAATTTTTGAGCCGCAAATCTATATAATTATAATGGAGTTAAATGATAAAAGCAATCAAAAAAATATAAAAAAGGTTTTTGGTGAAAATGCCAATAAAACGGAGGTAAATTGTACAATACTAAAATATGAATTGACAAACATTTAACTAAGTTGTATACTAATTACAGATATTTTTTGCCAATTTTGACATATTTAACAAAAAAATGACATGACAATGTCAATGGCATAGAATTATACGGAGGTGTGCGTTGTGGACGAAAGGGAGATATCGCAGGCTGTTATAGCGAGACTTCCGCGATACTATAGGTATTTGGGAGACTTAAAGGACGAGGGTGTAGAGAGGGTATCTTCACAAGAATTGAGCGAGCTTATGCGGGTTACGGCATCGCAGATACGTCAGGATTTCAATAATTTTGGCGGTTTCGGTCAGCAGGGCTACGGCTACAATGTAGAGTATCTGTACAATGAGATAGCAAAGATACTGGGACTTAATGAGAAACACAATCTCATAATAATCGGGGCGGGCAATCTCGGCAGAGCGCTTGCCAATTATATGAATTTTGAACGGCGGGGCTTTATCGTGAGAGGCGTGTTTGACAATAATCCGGCGCTGTACGGCAAGGAGCTTAGAAGAAATACGGTACAGCCTATGGAAAAAATGGAGCAGTTTGTAAAGGAGCACAATATTGACATAGCCGTGCTTGCCATACCAAAGGACGAGGCGGGGAATGTTGCGGAGAGGCTTGTAGCTTGCGGTATCAAGGCAATCTGGAACTTTGCCCACGTTGATTTGCAAGTCCCCAGTGATATAGTGGTAGAAAATGTACATTTGTCGGACAGTCTTATGAAACTGTCTTATGGCATCGCAAAGAGGCAAAGAAGGTGAGATTATGTCACATGATGAAGAAATGTTCCGCGAGGCGCTGGTTGGCAAGAAAATTCCCATTTTGACATTGGATAATCAGTGGCACAAGCTTTTTACGCAGACTGGTGACAACGCGGAGATACATAGGCTGGAGGAGCAGGTAAACGACCTGCTTAAGCGTCAAGGCAAGGTTAATACGGAGATTAAAAGCCTGAACATATACAAAAAACAGCTTATGAACGAGATTGTTTCCATTATGGAAATTCCCGACAGTCCTGCCAAAGAAAAAAAGATGACGGAAAACAAGCAGGAGATTGAGGCGACAAACAGAAAGCTTGAGGAATACAATGATGAGCTGCTGGACCTCCCTAAGCAGATAGATGATGCCAATTTCAGCCTCATGCTGGCGACAATGCAGGTTTGCTACAGAAAAATTAAACAGAATGTGAAAAATATCGAGGAGATAAATAAGTGGATTGCGGATTTCCGCGTAAAACTCAAACATCAGATTTTAACTAAGCAAAAAATGGAGATTTACAATGACGAGATGTACTCATATATGCATGCTATATTCGGACCTGATGTCATAGAGATGTTTGACATGAAATACAATCCGACCAACGTGATAAACAAAAATAAAGACGTGATAAAAGAAGGCGGCGCTCAGACGTAACAGTCGGGCGCTGTAATTTTGAAAGGCGGAAACATCGCATATGGAATATATTTTGAGCGCGTCCGAGATGAAAGGCTGCGACGGGGCAGCGATTGAAAAATACGGGATTACGTCAATGGTACTCATGGAGCGTGCCGCTCTGGAAACGGCGCGCGTAATAACAGGCAAATACGGCAAGGATATATACGCAGGTATAGTGGCGGGCGGCGGCAATAATGGCGGAGACGGCATAGCTATTGCGAGAATTTTGTCAGAGGAGGGCATACGTTCCGAAATAAATCTCATTGGCGATGAGAAAAAGCTCACGGTCGAGACAAAAGCGCAGCTTGAGACGGCAAATCGTCTGGGAATACCAATAAATCACGGTCTGGAGCATACATCGTATGATGTTATTGTTGACGCGATTTTTGGCATAGGACTTTCAAGAGATGTAGAGGGCGAATATAGGCGTGTCATAGAGATGATAAATGCATCAAATGCCAAGATTATAGCGGTAGATATCGCGTCAGGCATAAATGCCGATACCGGCAGGGCGATGGGGTGCGCAGTCAAGGCTGACACGACTGTAACGTTTCAATATAAAAAATTGGGACATTTGTTGTGTGACGGCGTGGAGTATTCGGGAGATGTGGTATGCGTTCCAATCGGAATATCGAACACGATAGCAAAAACAGGGCGTTTGGGAGCGTTTACCTTTTCAAATGCGGCAGATGATTTAAAACTTCCCGAAAGAAATCCGTCAGGCAACAAGGGCACGTTTGGCAAGGTTTTGCTTGTGGCGGGGTCTAGGAATATGGGCGGCGCATGTCAGCTTAGTGCGCTCTCGGCTTTCCGCGCGGGGGCAGGCATGGTGCGTGTATTTACAGCGTCTGCAAACAGGGAAAGTCTGCTCAAAAGCTTATCAGAGGTGATAGTGGACACATATGCTGACGATGACGGCTCTAGGCTCTCGGAGAAAGAATGTAATGCTTTGCGTGATGGTATAAGATGGGCAGATGTGATAGCGATAGGACCGGGACTTTCGACTTCCGAAAGGGCGCAGGGAATGGTAGAGTTTGTGCTTAAAGAGAGCGAAAAGCCGCTTATGCTGGACGCAGATGCACTTAATATTATAGCTGAAAATAAAGACCTTTTGACATTGCTGGAGAGCAGTAACGACGCAGTAAGCGCAAGAAAAATCATAATGACACCGCACATGGGCGAATTCTCACGACTTACGGACTGTCCTGTTTCAGAACTGAAAAAGGATATATTGTCAAATGTAAGGGCGTTTACACAAAAATACGATGTATCGCTTGTCTGTAAGGACGCGCGCACAATAGTGTCAAAGCGCGGCAAATGTGAATATATCAATACCAGCGGGAACGACGGAATGGCTACTGCAGGTTCCGGAGATGTGCTTACGGGCATTATCGCAGGACTGCTCGCGCAGGGGATGTGCGAATTTGAGGCGGCGGTAACAGGTGTTTACGCACATGGACTGGCAGGAGATATAGCACGTGCAAAAACGTCGGGCTATTATATGATGGCTCATGATATTATTAAGGCTATGAAATACTTATAGCCTTTATATAGTGATTTTCAGTGCGTTGTGCGCGGCGCAGATATAAAACAGACATAAACGCGCACGGAAATGAGGAAACGATATGCTTAGCTATACAAGAGTGTGGGCGGAAATAGATACTGAAGCAGTAATTTTTAATCTCAATTCTATAAAGGATAAAATAAACGCAAATACCAAGATAATAGCCGTAATCAAAACAGACGGCTATGGGCATGGCGCCGTAGCGCTTTCCAAAATATATGAGCAGGACACCAGAATATGGGGCTATGCCGTGGCAACAGCGGACGAGGCATATGAGCTGCGCGAAAGCGGCGCGAAAAAACCGATATTAATTTTAGGTTATGCCTTTCCACAAAGCTATGAGGGGCTTATAAATGAAGAAGTGCGCCTTACGGTATTTACTTATGAAGCGGCGTGTGACATTTCGGATACGGCACGCAGGCTTGGCAAAAGCTGCAAAATACATATCAAGCTTGACACGGGAATGAACAGGATAGGCATTAAGACTGACACTGACGGCTTGGAGCTTGTGAAAAAAATAGCAGGACTTCCATATATCGAAATAGAAGGTGTTTTTACGCATTTTGCGCGAGCGGACGAGGAGGATTTGACAAGGGCGAGAAAGCAGCTTAGTGATTATCTGGATTTTGTGGGTGAGCTAGAGAATAAGGCAGGAATTAACATTCCGATGAAGCATTGTTCAAACAGTGCGGGTATAGTGCAGATGCCGGAGGCCAATCTTGACGCTGTACGGGCCGGAATAATACTATACGGCTTATATCCGTCAGACGAGGTAAAGGCCATGAATAAAATCGCACTGAAACCTGTACTTTCACTCAAATCAAGAGTAGTGCATATAAAGACTGTACCGTCCGGTCAGGAGATAAGCTATGGCGGCACATTTACCACGACGCGCGATACACGCATTGCCACGGTCTGCATAGGTTACGGCGACGGCTATCCGCGTGGATTATCAAATATAGGCAAGGTATTGTTGCATGGGAAAAAAGTGCCAATAATAGGGCGCGTGTGCATGGACCAGCTTATGATAGACGTGACGGATATAAAGGATGACATAAAGGTGGGCGATATAGTCACGCTAATCGGAAGTGACAAAGATGAGAGTATTACAATGGAAGAACTTGGCGGACTTTCAGGCAGGTTCAATTATGAATTGGCATGCGACTTGGGCAAAAGAATTGCGCGTGTAATAAAGTAAGCAGAAAAATTAAACCGCTTTTTCAGTGTTTTTTGAATAAGCTGTAAATTATAGGGAAAGCTTATAACAAAGCCGAAAACGGCATTTCAAAAAATAGCTGAAATAGAGGTAATTTTATGAAAAGAGGAGATATTTATTATGCGGATTTGCGTCCTGTAGTCGGTTCGGAGCAGGGCGGGGTACGACCGGTACTCATCATTCAAAACGATGTCGGTAATAAGCATAGTCCCACGGTGATATGCGCGGCAATCACTTCCAAGATGAATAAGGCTAATTTGCCTACTCATATAGAACTAAATGCAGGAAACTATGATATAGTGAAAGACTCTGTGATTTTGCTTGAACAGCTGCGCACAATTGACAAGAAACGATTAAAGGATAAGGTGTGTCACTTGGACAATCCGATTATGCAGAGGGTAAACAGAGCCTTACAAATCAGTCTTGAGCTTGATACATAGGCTTTGGATATTGACGTTTTTGAATAGAGATGATATATTAAAAAGGTGTAACCTGTCCAATGTACAGATTACGCCTTTGTTTATCGTTATTTTTACAATATAAAGGAGAAATTTTTCATGGACGACGGAGGTTCTTCGGTCTGTAGCATTATTTTATTTTTAGCGCTGCTTGGCATTCAGGCAATATTGACAGGCTTTAAAAAGGCAATCGGCCTGATGAACGAGAAAGAAATTGAGCGCAGGGCGCAGGAGGAAAAAGATAAAAAATCAATCCTGCTGAACGGTATTATAATAAGAGATACCATATATCTCAACTCAATCCAGATGGTGCAGTCGCTCATTGTGCTGATAATGGGCTTTTCTTTCCTGCCGAGATGGACAGCCTTTTTCAAGGAGTGGTTGTCAGGCATTATGCTTTTTGCGGGCATGGGTAATGGGCTGATTACGCTTTTGGCACTCATAATAGCGTATTGCTGCCTTATGTACATACTTCTTACTTTTGGATATCTCTTGCCAAGAAAGCTCGCGCAGAAATATCCCGATGCATGGGCATACAGATTTATACGACCTATGCACTTTTTGCGGACGGTACTTTATCCGCTCACGGGCATTGTAGCCGTATCAGCGAATTTTATTTTGCGGATGCTGGGGCTTAGGTCTGTAGATGAGCAGGCGGATGTCACGGAGGAAGAAATTATCTCGATGGTAAATGAGGGACATGAGCAGGGTGTGCTTGAGGCGGGCGAGGTCGAGATGATTACGAACATCTTCGAGTTCGGCGATAAAGAGGCAAGCAAGATAATGACACATAGGAACAACATTGTGGCAATCGACAGTCAGATGCCTTTTAAGGACGCGCTTAACCTTATGCTCAAAGAGAGCAACAGTCGATACCCTGTATATGAGGAAAATCTTGACCATATCATAGGCGTGCTGTATTTAAAAGATGCAATGCGTATACACACGTCAGACGAGGGGCTCAATGCACCTGTCGGCAGTGTTGAGGGGCTTATGCGCGAGGCCGTGTTTGTGCCCGAGACAAAGAACATCGATGCGCTTTTCAGGAGCATGCAGTCGGACAAAAATCAGATGGTTATTGTCGTTGACGAATACGGTCAAACGGCAGGACTTGTGACTATGGAGGATATTCTCGAGGAAATAGTCGGCAATATAATGGACGAGTATGACCCCGAGGAAAATCATATTGAGGAAAAAGGCGAAAATGAGTATGTCATAGAGGGTATGACGAAGCTTGAGGACTTGGAGGAACGTTTTGGCATACATTTTGAGGAGACGGAGTTTGAGACGCTCAATGGGTATATTATTTCAAAGCTTGATCATATACCTGATGAGGACGAATTTTCGGAGGTGCAGGTTGATGGGTATAATTTTAAAATAAATAAGGTTGAAAAGAATGTTATTCAGTCTGTGATTTTGACGAAGGTTCAGGAGTAGGAGTTGGAATTATTGATTGTGAAGTGTGTTCTCAACTGGCCGAATTTAGTCAAAATATATAAAAACGCGGCTAGGTGCCGCTACGCAGCAAGACGCCGCTTATTTTATATATTTTGCCTAAATTCTACGTTATCGTATAGAGCTTTGCAAATGTTTAATTAGTATTTTATAAAAGAAAAAAGGAGAGGTTACTATGTCAGGACATTCAAAATTTGCTAATATTAAGCACAAGAAAGAGAAAAATGATGCGGCGAAAGGTAAGGTTTTTACGATTATTGGACGTGAGATTGCTGTGGCTGTAAAGGAGGGCGGACCTGACCCTGCGAATAATTTCAAGCTGGCGCAGGTTATAGCTAAGGCTAAGGCAAACAATATGCCAAATGACACTATTGACAGGGGCATAAAGAAAGCGTCGGGTGATGGCAATGCTGTAAATTATGAGCATGTTACATATGAGGGTTACGGTCCAAACGGTATTGCGATTATTGTGGAGGCGCTTACTGACAATAAAAACAGGACGGCGGCGAATGTGAGGAGCGCATTTACAAAGGGAAATGGCAGTATTGGCACACAAGGCTGCGTATCGTTTATGTTTGACGAAAAGGGGCAGATTATTATTGACAAGGAGGAGTGCGAGCTTAGTGCGGATGACTTGATGATGATAGCTCTTGATGCGGGAGCGGAGGACTTTTCGGAGGAGGACGACAGCTTTGAAATACTTACAGCACCTGATGATTTTGCGGCGGTATACAAGGCTTTGCAGGAAAATAAAATTGAGATGGTGAGTGCGGAAGTGACTATGATACCGCAGAACTATGTGGAGCTTACGGACGAAAACGCGATAAAGAACCTTAACAGGACGCTTGATATGCTTGACGAAGATGATGACGTGCAGGCTGTTTATCACAACTGGGATGAATAAAAACAGAGGTAGATGCAGGTGGTTACGGTTAATAACGGGAATTTTGACATTGAGCAGATTTGTCAGTCAGGGCAATGCTTTAGAATGTTGAAATGCGGCGATAAATACAGTTTGGTGGCATTTGGCAGATATTTGGAGCTTAGTCAGAGCGGAAATGATGTTTTTCTTGAATGTACCCCGGAGGAATTTGACGCAATCTGGAAGAATTATTTTGACATGGAAACGGACTATGACAGCATAATAAAAAGCATAGATTCGCAGGACAGATATTTGACATTAGCGGCGGATTTTGGCAGGGGTATACGCATATTGCGTCAGGACCTATGGGAAATGATAATTTCATTCATAGTTTCGCAGCAGAATAATATAAAGCGTATCAGAAAATGTATTAATTTTTTATGCGAGAGGTACGGTGAAAAGCGGATTAGTGAGACAGGAGTGGAGTATTATGATTTTCCGACGCCAAAGTCTCTTGCGGAAGCGTCAATAGATGATTTATATGCCTGCAATCTGGGGTATCGCAGCAGGTACATACATGAAACAGCGCTTAGCGTGTATCGGGGTGATATAGATTTGGATGCACTTGCAAAGCTGGATTATGCGGCGGCTAGAGATGAGCTTTTGAAATTGTGTGGCGTGGGTAAAAAG
Source organism: uncultured Lachnospiraceae bacterium (assembly GCA_947623805.1). Classification (GTDB taxonomy): domain Bacteria; phylum Bacillota; class Clostridia; order Lachnospirales; family Lachnospiraceae; genus COE1. Next base: position 13,781 of record CANQHZ010000057.1, read on the forward strand.
GTGGCTGACTGCATTTGTCTGTTTGCACTGCATAGAACGGAGGCTTTTCCGATAGACACTCATATAAATAAAGTGCTTGCGGCTCAATATCCGTCAGGATTTCCGTTTGAAAAGTATGGTGATTATAGCGGAATATTGCAGCAGTATATATTTTATTATGATTTGAATAAAAATGGGTAATTGCGGAATATATTCTCAACAGTCCGAATTTAGTCAAAATATATAAAAATCGCGTCAATGTACTGTATCGTAGATACAGTACATGGGCGCTCCGCGAGACGCCGCTTATTTTATATATTTTGACTAAATTCTAGGTTATTGAATAGAATTTTGCAATGCTTATGAACAAAAATAAGAAAGGAATGTTTTTATGAAAGAGATAACTTCTGATGGAGCAGAAAAAGATGTAAAATACATAGATAACCCACTGCCTGTGCCCAAGCGGCGTGCACATAGGCAGATGGAATACTCTATAGAGGTCAGCGACAATGATGATTTTGACATCAAGGATATGACGGGAATGGATTTTTATGATGTGGAGTAGTTAGGAATAATAAATCCGAATATGTGTAAAAATAAAGGGAACTTCTTTATATATGGGAGTTCCTTTTATATATTTTATAGTAAAATTCGGAGGTATGCATATATGGCGGATAACAGTGGTGACAACAATGAAATTTTGGAAAATAAGAAATATAAGGACGAAAAGGTAGAAAGAGAGAGCCAGATTACACTTGATGAAAACGAGGCACATCACAAGATACATCTTATTACGATTATTGGCGAGATAGAGGGGCACGAAAACGCGGGTAATCAGTCAAAAGTCACCAAATATGAGCTTTTGCTGCCACAACTTGCGTCGATTGAGGATTCAAGGGATATTGACGGCGTAATAATTTTGCTGAATACTATGGGTGGAGACGTGGAGGCTGGACTTGCGATTGCGGAGATGATAGCGTCGCTCAGTAAGCCTACTGTATCGCTTGTGCTGGGAGGCAGCCACAGCATAGGCGTACCGATAGCAGTGAGCACAGACTATTCCTTTATAGTGCCTACGGGGACTATGGTGATACATCCCGTAAGAATGAACGGAATGGTAATAGGCGTACCGCAGACATTCAATTATTTTAAAGATGTGCAAAATCGTATAACAAGCTTTGTGTGCAGCCATTGCAGCATTTCCAAGGACAGGTATGAGGAGCTCATGATGGAAACGCAGGTGCTTACAAAAGATGTTGGTTCTGTGCTGGAAGGGCAGGAAGCGGTTGACGAGGGAATTATATGCGAGATAGGCGGAATATCGCAGGCTATAGAGAAACTTCATTCTTTAATAGACAACGGGAAGAAAAAATGCTATACTGATAAGTAAAGCGTTTTTGATGGGGAGGAATATAGATGGCATCTGCTAGTGGAAAAAAGAGCTCGGGAGGCAGGACAGCTAATGGGAAAAGTTCAAGCAGAGGTACAGGAAAAAGCACAGGCACAAGACGGACAAGCGCCGCAAATACAGGCGGCAGGAAGAAAAGTGCCAAGCGAAATCAGGTTGACATTGCGGTAAAAAGCGAGGTAATGCTTATCATAGTGTTCGCAATTGCGATATTTACGTTTCTTTGCGTCATAAACCTTATTCATGGGGCAGCGGCGGAGGGAATACGCGATGTTATGTTTGGCATATTTGGATTTATGGCGTATATCATGCCTGTAATCGTATTTTTGGGATTTGCTTTCGGCTTGTCAAACAAGGGAAATACTGTCGCGGTCATAAAGCTTGTGAGTGCTGTGGTGCTTGTTTTCCTGCTTGGTATAGTCTCGTATATGATAATGGGACAGGAAAAACTGCTTTTTAACGGCAGTCCGTTAGTCAAGGAACTATACAGTATTTCCGTCGAACATCATGCGGGGGGCGGAGTGGTTTTCGGAAGCGTGGCGCATGGGTTGTATTCGCTGGTAGGCTTTGGAGGCACGCTCTTTGTAGTGATAGTGTTAGGTATTATTTCAATAGTCTTTATCACTGAAAAGAGCTTTTTGTCAGGTCTAAAAAGGGGTGGCTCATATATTATCGAATCGGCAAGGGAAGACGCTGCGCGTATGCGCGAGTACAGAGAATCGCTTGCGCAGGAGGAAGACTATGACGATTATGGTGAGGATTATGACGATGAGGAGGAAGAAGAGTCTGTAAGGCGGTCGCAGCGCCATTCGCGTATAGAGCTTGAAAGACAGCGCGCGCAAGAGCGTGAAAGAGAAAGGGAGAAAGCAAGGGAAAGAGAGAAAGCGAGAGAAAAATCAAGGCGTCTGGATAAAAAAGCGCGCGGAGTAGTGTCAAGCGCGGCTGTGACATTAAAGAGCGAGGAGCCGCAGATTGGTGCCAGGCAGAATATTCACGAAATTATGCTTGTCGATGAAAATGATGAGGGCAATACATATTATGAGGATATTCATAGCAGGCCGTACAATGAGCAGGAGCCGCCTGTGTTTGACAGTAGTACAGTAGAAAATGAATACATTGGCGGGGAGACGGAAGCGGAAAATGCTTTCGATTTTCAACCGCTGCCTGATGCGCAGCATATTCCAATTGCGCCTGTCTTATCTGAATTTGACGCAGACGCGATAGAAAGCATGCCTGAACCCATCACGGAGGATACAGTGCTTGAGCCGCCAAAGGAGCAGATTGAGGAATCGCGCAATGAAAACGCAGGGATTTCATCAGATGCAGAGACGATAGTTGTACAGGAACAGCCGCCTGTGCCTGCAAAATACGTGTTTCCGCCTATAGAGTTGCTAAAAAAAGGCGAGGGGAGAAAAGGCGACTCGTCCAGTCAATTAAAGGAAACAGCGCTCAGATTGCAGCAGACCTTGCAGACTTTCGGCGTAAAGGTGACTATCACTGACATAAGCCAAGGTCCGTCAGTTACAAGATACGAAATGCAGCCCGAGCAGGGCGTAAAGGTCAGCAAAATTGTAGGGCTTGCAGACGACATAAAGCTGAATCTGGCCGCCACAGACATAAGAATAGAAGCGCCAATCCCAGGCAAGGCGGCTGTGGGCATAGAAGTACCAAACAAAGAGACATCGCCCGTAGCGTTCAGGGATTTGCTGGAGTCGGACAGCTTTAAAAATTTCAAGTCCAATTTGTGCTTTGCGGTAGGCAAGGATATTGCGGGACAGGTGGTAGTGACTGACATAGCGAAAATGCCGCATGTACTTATCGCAGGGGCTACGGGCTCAGGAAAATCAGTCTGCATAAACACTATCATTATGAGTATTCTTTATAAGGCAAATCCTGCAGATGTCAAGCTTATAATGATAGATCCGAAGGTAGTGGAGCTTAGCGTATACAATGGCATACCTCATCTTATGATACCCGTTGTCACAGACCCCAAGAAAGCTTCGGCGGCGCTTCACTGGGGAGTGGTCGAGATGGAGGAACGGTACAAGAAATTTGCCGATTTAAACGTGAGAGACTTGGCAGGCTACAACAGGGCGGCAGAGGAGGGAAAGCTTTCATCAGACGGAGAGCCACTTAAAAAGATGCCACAGATACTTATTATCGTAGATGAGCTTGCCGATTTGATGATGGTCGCGTCGGGAGAGGTAGAGGAAAGCATCTGTCGATTGGCGCAGCTTGCGAGGGCGTGTGGTATACATCTAGTAATAGCGACGCAGAGGCCGTCAGTAGATGTCATCACAGGCTTGATTAAGGCAAATATGCCAAGCCGTATCGCGTTCAGCGTTTCAAGTGGAGTGGATTCAAGGACAATATTGGATATGAACGGCGCGGAGAAGTTGCTTGGCAAGGGGGATATGCTGTTTTATCCGCAGGGATTGTCAAAGCCTACGCGCGTACAGGGGGCTTTTGTGTCTGATTCCGAGGTGTCAAATGTGGTGGATTTCCTCAAAAATCAGATGCTTGGAAATATTTCGTATGACACAGACATAGAAAACAAAATCAAAAGTATGCAAAGTTCGGGCTCGGGCGTAACGTCCGGAGGTTCAGGCAGCGCGGACGGTTTTGACGCATATTTTGCGGAGGCAGGCAAATTTGTCATAGAAAAGGACAAGGCTTCGATAGGCATGCTCCAGAGAGTGTTTAAAATAGGCTTTAACAGGGCGGCGCGTATCATGGATCAGCTTGAGGAGGCAGGAGTGGTAGGTGCAGAGGAAGGCACAAAACCAAGAAAAATCCTTATGAGCATGGAACAGTTTGAAAATTATATTGAGGAAAATGCCTGATTTAATGGACAAATCAGGCATTTTAGTGGTATAGTCATTAACAGGTATATAATGTATTTATGATTTGACTAATTGCTGATTTTCATTATTATGTGGGCTGCATGCGGGTGACAAGGAGGAAAGATTATTATGAAAACAGATATTGAGATTGCTCAGGAGGCTGAGCTTATTCCTATTACCGAGATTGCAGAAAAGCTTGGCATGACGGAAGATGATATAGAGCTTTACGGCAAGTACAAGGCTAAAATTTCAGAGGAATATTTAGACAAAATAAAAAATAATAAAAACGGCAAGCTTATACTTGTGACAGCGATAAATCCTACTCCTGCTGGAGAGGGCAAGACCACCACAAGTGTGGGGCTGGGACAGGCATTCGGTAAGCTTGGCAAAAAGGCTGTCATTGCGCTCAGGGAGCCGTCGCTTGGTCCGTGCTTTGGCATAAAGGGCGGCGCGGCCGGAGGTGGTATGGCGCAGGTCGTACCTATGGAGGATTTAAATCTTCATTTTACAGGCGATTTTCATGCGATTACCTCGGCCAACAATCTTTGCGCAGCGCTGCTCGACAACCATATACAGCAGGGAAACGAGCTGAACATCGACACGCGCCAGATTGTATGGAAGCGCTGCCTTGATATGAATGACAGGGTGCTTAGGAATATAGTGGTCGGCATGGGCAGCAAGCTTGACGGCTTCGTGCGTGAGGACCATTTTGTGATAACAGTTGCGTCTGAGATAATGGCTGTGCTTTGTCTTGCCGAGGATATGGAGGATTTAAAGCGCAGGCTTGACAGAATGGTAGTGGCGTACAATTATGACGGCGAGGCGGTCACGGCGGGACAGATTAAGGCGACGGGAGCTATGGCGGCGCTGTTAAAGGATGCCATAAAGCCTAATTTGATACAGACGCTTGAACATACGCCCGCTATAGTGCATGGGGGGCCTTTTGCCAATATCGCGCATGGCTGCAACAGCGTGCGTGCCACAAAGTCGGCGCTCAAAATGGCGGATTATGTGGTGACAGAGGCTGGATTTGGCGCTGATTTGGGCGCGGAGAAGTTTTTTGACATCAAGTGCCGTCAGGCGGGGCTTTTCCCTGATGCGGCTGTGCTTGTGGCTACAGTGCGCGCGCTTAAATACAACGGCGGCGTGGCAAAGGCGGATTTAAACGAGGAAAACCTTGAAGCCTTAAAGCGCGGTATATCAAATCTTGAAAAGCATATTGAAAATTTACATAAATATAAAGTGCCTGTGGTAGTCACTCTGAATGTTTTTGTGACAGACACTGAGGCGGAACTTAAATTCGTTGAGGATTTTTGCAGAAATATGGGGTGCGATTTTGCGCTTTCAAGAGTATGGGAAAAAGGCGGCGAAGGCGGGATAGAGCTTGCCAATGCAGTCATAAATACGCTTGAAACAAAGGAAAGCCATTTTGAGCCGATTTACGACACAAAGCTTTCCATACGTGAGAAAATAGAGATAGTTTCAAAGGAGATATACGGGGCGGGAGAAGTGGCGTTTGCGCCGTCGGCATTAAAGCAGATTGAGAGGCTTGAGGCGCTGGGGTATGGGGAACTTCCCGTATGCATGGCAAAGAACCAGTATTCGCTGTCAGACGACCCCAATTTGCTTGGGCGGCCAAGCGGATTTACGATGAATATAAGGGAAGTCTATGTGTCGGCGGGGGCGGGATTTGTAGTCGCGCTTACGGGTGCTGTGGTGACAATGCCGGGACTTCCAAAAAATCCTGCCGCCTACAATATTGATGTTACTGACGATGGAGTTATTACAGGTTTGTTTTGATAGAAAAGGCGGAATTTTTTGCTGCTTTTCATTTTGGAGCCGTGGTAGCGGCATGGGGGATTACGGCGTGAAGTGTCCTAAATGTGGAAATGAAATTGAGGAGGGCAAGCTTCTGTGCGAGGTGTGCGGCGCGGAGGTCAATATTGTGCCCGACTTTGACATAGAGCTTGAAGCCACGCTTTCAGAGTCGATAAGCTCAATGGCGGAGGAGCTTGAAGCGCAGACGAATGATGAAGATATTTATAATGATTTTGATGAAAGTGACGATATTAAGCTTGAGCTGCGTGACTATCTTCCCAGAGGGCTGCTGAATTTGATGCGCAATTCGAGAATTTTTGTCGCTGTTGTCTTTGTGATACTTGTAATAGGAATATCGGTAATAGCCGTGTCGGCGGCAAATAATAACAGGAACAATTCCTATGAACATCAGTATGAGCTAGCACTGTCGTGCATAGAGAAAAATAACTATACTGAGGCGGCGGTACATTTGGAGCAGGCATTGGCAAGAAATTCTGAGGACTTGGACAGTTGGCTTTTACTTGCAAAATGCTATGACCATAGCGGTCAACACGATGGAATGGTGTCTGTCTTGAAAGAAATGCTTGCCATAGATACAGATGAAATCCGTATGGACGAGGCATATGATATGCTCCTTGGCGAATATGAAAGCCAAGGCAGATATGAGGAGATGGGTGAGCTTTTAAAAAGCTGCAGCATACAGCGGATTGTGTCAAAATACAACAAATATACGGCACTTGCGCCTGTTTTCAATAAGCAGGGAGGTACATATGATGAGCTTATATCAATAACGTTGAGCGGCAACACGGAGGGGCTTATTTATTACACACTTGACGGTTCAGCCCCAACAAGCAATTCCATGGTATACGAAACGCCGATTTTGCTTGAATCAGGCGAGTATACTATAAAGACTATGTTTGTAAATATGTATGGAATAAGCAGCGATATTGTGACGCAGAATTATTATATAAGCCTTTCAGCGCCGGCAGAGCCGAAGGTAAACCTTGACAGCGGTATGTACAGTAGGCCGTCGCTTATCGAGGTGTATCACAACAATGATACAAAAATATATTACACTACAGACGGCACGCCACCAACAAAGGACAGTCGCAGGTATTCAGGTCCTATCGAAATGCCGTATGGCATAAGCAATTTTTCATTTATAGCATATGACGATAAGGGACTAGAGAGCGAGACGGTAAATCGTACATATCAGCTTGGCCTTGGTGGTGATGTGAATTTTTCGGACACGCTTGCTGCGCAGGTGCTTGTGAATAATCTGTGTGCGATGGGAAAAATAAGCGATACGGATGGTCATCTGCCCAATAAAGAGGGCGTAAACCGCTACAGGGTTCAGACAGTGGCTGAGGTAGAGCAGACTTTGTATTACATTTTTTATGAGGAATATGATGACTTGACGGGTCAAACGGAGGATACAAGCAATATATATGCCGTAAGCGCTGATACGGGGGATTTGTACAGGGCATATAAGGTCAATGAGGGTGAATATCGGCTTGCGGATTTTTTTGAGTAGATTATATGTTTTTTGTAAGATAGCTGAAAAAGGTAAAATAACGTTTCTGCGCTGCTTTATGAATAGTGTGGTCCGGACGGATGATATATAGTTTTGTCGCAGATTTGCAAATTATCTTGAAATTATGCGATTTATCGTATAAAATATAATAGGTGTGTGAAAAAAATAACAAGAAAGGCATGGTGAAAATT
>CANQHZ010000058.1 GCA_947623805.1 uncultured Lachnospiraceae bacterium
TGGCTCATTTATCTGAGATATGAATTGAAAAATTCCTTGAAAAAAAGGAAAAAAGACTTGACTGAATAGGGAGGAAACAAAATGAAAAAGAAAAAACTCACCTCATTAATCTTAGCCGCCTGCTTGACCTTAACCGCCCTTACAGGCTGCGGCAGTTCTTCAAATGACGCGCCCGCTGCAGACACCGCAGCGAATACGTCAGCGGCAAATTCGTCGGATTCATCAGGTTCTACGGCATCGGCTGATATTTCTGCGGCTCTTGACGCCCTGCCTGCAGCAATCGGGGAAGGCACAATCACGGCTACCCCCGAAATGTATGCGAACACGGATTTAAGCAATCCATACACGGTAAATATGTACCTTATCGGCGACACGCCAAACGACTGGGACAGAGTGCTTGAGCTTACAAACAAATATCTTGAACCGTTTAACACACAGCTTGCTGTTACCTTTATGAGCTGGAGCGACTACCAGACAATGTATTCGCTTGTCCTTGCGGGAGGAGAGCAGGTTGACTTAATATTCACTGCGCCGTGGTGCTATATGTACAGCGAAGCTCCAAAGGGCTCCTTCTATGTATTGACCGATGATTTTATCGCTGACCATATGCCGCTTGCAAACAAGTATCAGGATAAGGAAAGCTGGGACGAAACAACAATTTCAGGACAGACTGTAGCCGTTCCAGCAAACCAGGCGCAGGCAATGGGCAAGATTGTCGCAATTCGCCAGGATATTGCCGAAAAATACGGCATCAATGAACTGAAAAACTGGGAAGACTATATGAATTATATGCAGACAGTCGCAAAGAATGAAACGCCTGAAAGCGGCATCTATGCTGAGGCGGCATCTGGTGACAACAATGAGCTTTGGGACGTTTACCGCCAGCAGTATGACACATTTTTGGCGCTCGACAGCGATTATCTTGACATGATATATGAATATAATGGTTCCATTCCTTCTCAGGACGATATAAAGATTGTCTATGATACCGATTATTTCCGCAGCTATGCGCATGACATGAAAACCTTGGCTGACGCAGGCTGCTGGAGCAGGAGCGCGCTCAACGAAACAGTAACTGATGATGATGCTTTTGGGGCTTTGCAGGGCGCTTCAATCGCTTGGAACGGCTCTGTATTTACATATATGGAACAGGCTGAGCAGACAGAAGGCGTAGAGTGCATGGCATATGATTTGACTACAGACCATTTTGTAGGATGCGAAGCGTTTTCAAACAATGATATGGCAATCGCGGCAGGCTCTAAAAATCCCGAGCGCGCGGCAATGGTGCTTGACCTTATTAAATTTGATACGTATTTAAACAGGCTCTTAATCCTTGGCATTGAGGGAGAGCATTACAGCCTTGACGATGAGGGATATTATACGGAGCTCGAAAAATCAGCAGATTATGCGGCATTTGCAATCTCAGCATCTTGGGCAATAAAGAATGGGGACTTAAACGAAGCAGGCGTAAGCGAACGCGAAAAGAAAATTACAAATGCATGGGCTGAGCGCGTGGAAAATAATCCTACGATTACATTTGTATTTGATGACACAAGTGTCAGTTCTTATACGGCATCAGTAAAAATGGTGCTTGACAACTATGTGCCGATGCTTGAGCTTGGGCTTGTCGATGATGTCGACGCAACGCTTGATGAAATGATGCAGAAATGTTATGATGCGGGCTTGCAGGAGGTTTATGACGAATTTTTCCGCCAGTATAATGAATGGGTGGCGACGAGATAATGAGTTAGTAAAAAGGATCTGTCACAATGAGGATTGAACTTATTGTGACAGATCCTTTTTTCTTTATTCTTTTACGCCGCCTATCGTCAGACCCGTGACGAAATACCTTTGCAGGAACGGGTACAGGCAGATGATTGGAAGCATTGTCACTACTGTAGCCGCAGAGCGGATGGTAAGCGGCGTTATGGCTGCCGCTGCAGAGCCGCGCTCGCTTGCCGATGCCGCAGAGCCACTCTGCTGCATTACCGAAGAAAGCAGTTTCATCAGCTCATATTGAAGCGTTGTATACTCGGTCTTCATTCGATTGTACAGCATTGCGTCAAACCATGAGTTCCACTGCCCTACCGCGACAAACAACACTACGGTCGCATACACAGGCTTACAGAGCGGAGAAATTATCTTCAGGAAAATTGTCATATATCCGGCTCCATCGAGCTGTGCGGATTCTTCAAGACTGTCGGGTATTCCCAGCATATATGTACGCAGGACAAGCATATTCCACGCACTCACCATGCCCGGAACGACATATACCCAAAAAGTACCTGTCAAGTGCAAATTCCTATAAAGCAGGAATACAGGGATAAGACCGCCGTTCACATACATAGTGATGACCCAAAACAGCGAAAGCTGTGACTTGAACAAAAATCTCTTGCGGCTGACTACATACGCCAGCAGCGCATTCACAATAAGCGACGATGCCGTGCCTATCACTGTCCTTGCCACTGTAATCTTAGCTCCGATAATGAGGTTTTCCATCGCAAGCACTGTCTGGTAGTTCTTAATGGCGAATTTTCTCGGCCACAGATATATGCCGCCGCGTACAGCATCAATTCCGTCATTGAATGATATCGCAACCGTGTTCAATACAGGATAAAGCGTAATGACAACAAAGGAAATCATAAACAGGGAATTTAATACTGTAAAGATTTTGCTGCCCATAGAGCTTTTTACTTTCCTTTTATTCATTTCACATTCACCTCCTAGAACAGCTGCTCTTCGCCGGCACGTTTAGCCAGATAATTACATATCACGATTAACGCAATGCTCACAGCGCTCTTAAAGATGCCTGCCGCAGTACCAAGCGAGAAGTCATTCTGGCTGATACCCCAGTTAAGTACATAGATATCTATGGTCTGCGATACACTTTGTACAAGTCCGTTGCCGAGCAAATACTGTACTTCAAAGCCCGCGTTCAACACGTTGCCGATATTCATCAGCAGAAGAATCATAATGGTGGGCTTAATTCCCGGAAGCGTTATATAGCGTATTTTCTGTAACCTGTTTGCTCCGTCTATGGATGCCGCCTCATAAAGGCTGGGGTCGATTGCTGTAATCGCGGCAAGATATATGATTGCGTTCCACCCTGTTTCTTTCCAGCAATTGGCAAATGCCACAATCGGCCAGAAATATTGCGTGTGGGCAAAAAAGTTTATTGAATCCTTGATTGCCCCAAAACGCATGAGCAGGTCATTTATAATGCCTGTACTTGAAAGCGCATCATGCAAAATACCGGTAACTATAATCCATGACAGGAAATGCGGCATGTAGGATATCGTCTGCACCAGCTTTTTTGCCAATGACGAACGTATTTCATTTAGCAGCACGGCAAATAAAATTGCCATAACTGTAGTCGTGACGAGATTCAGCGCACCCATACAGAATGTATTTCTGATAACTCTCAAAAACGCGGCGTCACTGAACAAAAATTTAAACTTGTCAAGCCCGACAAAATCAGAGCCCAAAATTCCCTTGGCAGGCTTATAATTCTGAAAAGCCATAATCCAGCCCGTCAAAGGCCAGTAATAAAATATAAATCCATATACAGTCACAAAAAAAGCGATAATAAGCAACGACTTTTGTCTTTTTATCTCTTTCCATGTGATTTTTTTGTCTTTTTTCCGTGCTACGTTAGCCATTGTACCACCCCCGTTTTGGTAAAGCCAAAGGCAGCAACAGTCATCTATACTGTGTACCATTGCTGCCTTGCTTATTTTTCACATACGGCCATACAGCTTATGTGTGCGCTTTACTTAAATGTATCCAAAATCTCCTGCATTTCACCGATGAAGTCCTCAGGCTTGCAAGCGCTGTACGCTGTCATGTACTCATCCCATACGCTGTCGAAATCTGCTGCCATGACTACTTTCGGAAGCCACTCATGCTTAACCTCGCCCATCTTTGCCCAAGCTACACCGCCGGGGGTATCCGTCGTAAAGTTGTTTGAATAGCTGTACATCGGGAACCAAGGACCGTTTGTTTCTACAACCGAGCCAATCATATCAGGATATGTGTCAGCCCCATATGCCTCAAAGCACTTCTTCAGGGGCTCCGCCATATCAAGCTGGAATTCTGAGGGCTGTTCTTCAGGTTTGTTTGCGTTCTTGCCGTCACGGCTTGTGCCGCCCCACTGAGGCATGTAAGAATACTGGCAAAGGTGTGATGCCTGATAAGAAGTATCAGAGCACTGCATTCTCTGGTCGTCTGTCCTGTAATACAGACCTTCATCATCTACATTGTAATCAACATCCTTAACACCCCAAAATCTCAAATCATGAAGCTCCTGGTCCATAGCGCAGTCAACGATAAACTTGAATGCCTTGTCAGGGTCCTTGCAGTCAACCGTGATAGCAACGCCTGACGCCTGATTTACTGTATCGTCATATGTATGCCATCTGTTCTCCATGCCATCCTCTGTGGTAAGTCCAAGAGGCACATAATTGCAGCCAAGTTTATCAAGTCCCTGCTGTTTAAATACATCATTTACCGTGTACGCAAAATCCCACCACTGGTCAATCATACCGAGCACGCGGCCTGTAGAAAGCTTTGCGATGTACTCATCATAAGTCTGCGTAGCAAACTCCGTGTCAATTAGTCCTTTATTGTATGCCGTGTTAAGATTCTGCAAATATTTCTTAGTATCCTCAGAGGTATTGTAATCCTCTATTGTCATAGTATCCTTGTTTACAATTACAGAACCGTCATTAGGATAACCTGCAAGGAACTGCCCCGCATTTTCAATACAGAAGTATCTCCAGTCCTCGCAAAGAATTGTGTAAGGTATATTCGGTGTGCCGTCCTCCATTGTCGGATTTGCAGCAGTGTAATCCTCAAGCAGCTGGAAATATTCATCCATTGTCTGAATATCGGGATATCCTGCCCACTCAAGTACCCTTACCTGAATCCAGAACGCCTCATCGTTATGTGTCGTAGCCGTGCTTTCGCCCATCGTGTTGCCGAAAGGATTAATCCAATAAATATGTCCGTCCGGCTGGCGGAACTTCTCCCATTCCTCAGGTGTAAACCATGTTTCCTTAAACTCAGGATACTGGTCTATGTATTCATCCAAGGGAACAAGCGCACCCGCGTCTACCAGCAGCGACATATCATCACTGTCAATATAGTCAGGATACTCGCCGCTGGCAATCAATGTACCCGTCGCCTCAGCAGCCGTCTGACCTGTAAGCCAGGTTTCTTTAATTTTTACGCCCCACTTGTCAGCAATCATCTGAGCGATTTCATTATCGCTGTTAATCTCTGAACCCGGCATAGTAATAAACATTGTAAAGTCAGTTACCTCTCCGGATGACTGCGAGCTCTCCGCACTTGTATTATCCGAACCTGTACCGTTATTTCCTGTACTTGCGGAATCAGCCTTGCCGCCGCAGCCTGCCAGCGAAGACACTACCATCGCAGATGCAAGCATAAGTGTTATCAGTTTCTTTTTCATCGTTTACCCTCCTAATCTCCTTGTAAAACAAAGCTTATAGATGTTGCGCTATGCTTTATGCAAAATATTTATGCAGCGCGCGCATTAATTGTTATAAAAATATTATATAAGATATCAGTTTGTTGGCAACCTGACAAAACATAGAAAAAATCCCGACAAATTATAGTTTTGTAATTTGTCAGGATTCCTATATTCTTTTTATGCGCTTTTATTTTATCTGTTTACGGAATTTCGCGGGCGTGCAACCCTTCAAAGCTATAAATTTATTAATGAAATAATCCAAATCTTTATATCCAACCTCCTCGGCAATCTCGTATATCTTCTTGTCTGAATACATAAGCATGTCTGACGCGGCATCAATCCTGATGCGATTCAGGTAATCCTTAAAAGACTCTCCGTATTGTTTTTTGAAACTCTGTCCCAGATACGCCGCGTTTACATAATACTTTTTGCCAAGGTCTTTAAGAGTTAGGTTTTCTCTGTAATTTTTCCTCATATCCTGCTCGACCTGGCTCAAAATTCCCGGACTTTTGTTTGTGCGAAGCTGCACCAGATAGTCGGCGTACTCCACCAGAATTTCCGTGAGCTTCTCCCCTCCGCCCTCCGAATCGATATGGCTTAGGGCGTTGGCGTTAATCGCGTGAAATACTTCGCGCTGATTGACATTGTCATCTTGTTCTGTCGCCATATGAAGCAGTTCAAACATCAGATAGTTTATACCCATATTAATCATACGCGCATCGTACTGTCCTGATGTCATCTCGTTTACAAGTCCTGCGCTCTCATTTTGTATTTTCTCTTTGTCGTTTACCTTTACCGCCTGTATCAGCGAATCGATAATCTGCTTGTTGACCGGCTTGTCATCAGGAATATCGGAAGCGCTCTGTCCCGCGCCAAAATTTCTAATGGAATATGCCAACAGCGTAGTTTTGCAGGAATCGGAGATATCTTCGATATTTTCTACCCTGCTGCCGACAATGACAATGACGGGAAAGTCCACAGCCGCCCTAATCTTGTCCCTAAGCGTCTCGAGGCACTCCTGCTCCGTCAGCCTACCGTATTTTTTTGCCATTTCTTCACTGTAAATAATCCCGACATCATAGCTCTGCTCCCGAAGCGTCGGGTCAAGCATGCATAGATATTCTTTCTCGGGAAAAAGAAGAAGACATTTTTGGTAAAGTTCCTTTTGCATCTGCCTTTTTTTGTCCTCAGTCAGCCTTAGAGCCTCATCCCACTCGTCAAGCGTAGCACTGATGTAGCGAAAACCCTTGCCATCGCCAAGATACCGCCGCACGTACTCTACATTGTCCTTCCTGTATCTGCCGCGGCATATGCGTATCATATTTTTTGCAAATACTTCTCGCTCCATTATAGAATCGTCCATCCGTTTTTTGCTGTTTATGCTGCACTGTTTCCTAACTTTATCAAGCACTTTGAGCAGTTCATCTTGAGAAATAGGCTTAAGTATATAGTCCATGCACTCATTCTGTAATGCCGTGCGGACATACAGAAAATCATTATAGCCGCTGAGCATGACAAAATATGCCTGCGACAGCTTTTCTTTGTATACCTTTTCCACAAGCTCAAGCCCTGTCATTTCAGGCATCTTTATATCGGTAAACACCAAGTCGATATCCTCCGACTGCAGCACTTTCAGCGCATCAAAAGCATTTGATACCTTACCTGCTATTTCAAATCCCTCTTTGTTCCAGTCGATAAGCACAGAAAGCCCTTCCAATATGAAAGGCTCATCATCTACAAGCAATACCTTGAGCATACAAATCTCTCCTTTGCCACTGCCAACCGTTTATTCACGTTTGCTCCGTTTTATTGATTTTTGTCAGTTCGTCCAGGGGAAACCTAATAGTTATCATAGTGCCCGCCCATGCCTCACTGTCTATCTCAAAAACTACTTTGTCACGAGACGCCATCTTTAGCCGCAGCGCCGCATTGAGTATGCCCACATGGCTTGATTCCTTAAGCTTGTCAAGGCTTACGTTTCGCATTTCTTCCAGAATAATTCTGCTCTGCTCCTCGTTCATGCCATGCCCTGTATCCTCAATCTCCACGGTCAGCATATCGTCCTGTTTATATATTCTGACAAATATCCAGCTCCCCAGCGTTTTATTTTCCATGCCATGCACACAAGCGTTTTCCACAAAAGTCACCAATGACAGCTTTGGAAGCCTGTAATCCAGACATTCCTCGTCCACGTTGATATCATATGACAGTTTCGCGCCAAAACGGTATTTTTGCAGTTCCAGATATGCCTCGACAAATTCGACCTCATCTCTGAGGCAGACCATATCGTCACCCCAATCCACATTTTGGCGCTCCATCAGCGCGAGTTTCTGCACCATATCCGCAGTCTCAAATTCCTTTTTTAATACACTATGCATACGGATACTTTCAAGCGCGTTAAACAAAAAATGCGGATTAATCTGACTATGCAGCGCCAAAAGCTCCGCATTCTGACGCGCAATATCTATCTCCTGGCTACGCAGCCTGTTCTTGTACTCTTTTTCTATCAGTTCATTTATTCTATGCGCCATTCTGTTATAGCTCGCCATCAGCGCACTTATCTCATCATTGCCCTGCACCTCCGGAAGCTGTTTGAGTTCATCAGCTCCCTCGTCTCCAAATACTTTGTCCAGCTCGCTGATGCGTTGTGTAAACGAACGGTTTATAAGCCCCATGACCAAAAACGGCAAAATCACATTCACACATATAAGGCTGCCTATAAGGGGGGCATTCTTTAAAAGGACAGCCTTTGAATCTACTTTGGGGGTCATCACATAAATATCCCATGTCTTTTTATATATATTTATCGTATTATGAATACCCGCTTTGCTTATAAGCTGCTCGCTTATGTTCTCAAACGGCATATGGCGCCCGCCTTTTCCCTCATTTGAAAAAAGAATTCTATCGCCATCACACACATAAAATATAGCGGAATTTCTGCCGTTCACAATATCCATCGCCATGCCGCTATAGTCCAGGTCAATCTTTAAAACACTTTTCCCTTTTCCTTTGTTGTAATGGTCAAGATGCCGCACGATAGATATTGTCCGCGTATTATTCGCGCCCATATTTACATAATCGGAAAATATTGTGACACCTTTGTCATTTTCCAAAAATTCATCATACCACCATGCATTTTCTATCATTTCCAATCGTTGAAAATACCCGCCGTTTACAATGCCGTCATTATCCCCGTAAATGACAGCATTGTAACGGTTACTGCTCACCCCCACGGCATAAAGGGAGTCTTTGATAAAATCTGTATATTTATCATAATAATCGCCCGGCGAGGTAAATTCCATATTCAAAAATTCATTGACAAAACGATTGGTATAAATATTGTTCATCAAAAGCAACGCATTATCAATCGAGCTGCTTACAGTATATTTGACCGATTCGGCAATGTTATCCATCTCCTGCACAGTCGCACGCTTTTCCTCATCGACAATAAGCAGCACAATCACGCTATCCGTAATAAGAAGCGGCAGAAGTACGCAAAAAATCTGTATTAACGCCAGCTTTTGCTTTATGCGCAGATTATTTAATTTATTGATGAACAAAGAACTTTTTTTCCTATACTCTACCATTCATGCGTCCCCTGCCAAATTATTTTTGAGATTAAATCGCAATGCAATTAATACTCAACCTCTATCGCGTTTCCGTTTCGCACCATGCGCAATACATCGACCTGCTTTCCTGTAAGCTGCACACTCACCTCATCCGGCTGCTGACCTCCTATCGCAATTTCATACTCTCCTGCTCTTACCATACATTTTCCCTCGTCAGTTATCACGGCAAAGTCTCTCGGTCTGAGAGTAATCTCTACTTTCTTCGTTTCACATGCTTTAAGCTCTACATTCACAAGCCCCTTTAACTGATAGTTTGGCTCATCTGGTCCGGCCTTTGTGTAGCGCACATATGCCTGCACAGCTTCATTCACAGTATAATTGCCTTCATTTGACACTTCTATACTGACAGTTATGTCATCTTCAACGCCACAATTCGATGTGCTTAACGAGGCATTTTTATAGCATATTTTTGAATACGTGAGTCCATAACCAAACGGATAAAAAATATTTCCTTTTGCATATCTATAAGTACGATTTTTCATACTGTAATCGCAAAAATCCGGTAGCAGCTCTGTATCCTTGTAAAACGATACCGGCAGCTTGCCGCAGGGCGAATATTTTCCAAAAAGCACCTCGGCAACCGCCCTGCCTCCGCGCGCCCCGGGATACCATACGTCAAGCACGGCGTTTGTATGCTCATGCGCCCATGACAAGTCTATCGCACTTCCCGCCGCCAGCACAACGACAACCGGCTTACCTACCGCCGTCACTGCCTCGAGCAGCTCCTGCTGCAATCCCGGAAGCCTAAGCCCAAGCTTGTCGCCGCTTGCATATTCATTGCCCGCGTCGCCTTCCTCACCCTCGAGCATAGCGTCAAGTCCAAGACACATAATGACAACGTCCGCTTGCTCCGCCGTGGTAAGCGCTTCGGCAAATCGGTCTTTTGCTGAGGCAAGCGACTCGGATTTATCTTTATAAAGATGACAGCCCTCCGAATATATGACACGCGTGTCATCTCCTACATAATCACTGATACCTTCAAGAATAGTAATGTACCTTGAAGACGTTCCTACATAATTTCCAATTAGTGCGTCTCTCGAATTGGCATTCGGACCTATTACCGCGATAGTCTTTATCTTGCTATTGTCAAGCGGAAGCATATTGTCTTTGTTGTGCAAAAGCACTATGCTGCGTCTTGCCGCTTCAAGCGCAAGCTCTATATGTTCTTTACATTCCACCTTTTCATACGGAATGTCCTTGTAAGGCGACGGGTAATCTTTCATCATACCAAGGCGTATGCGCACTTCCATAAGCCGCTCGACTGCCTGCGTAATCGCCTCCTCTGTCACCAGACCCTGTTCATATGCCCTGTTCATATACATATATGTGCTGCCGCAGTTTAAGTCGCAGCCATTGTTGAGCGCCATAGCCGCCGATTCCTCGACATTTTTGGTGACATGATGATTTTCATGAAAATCCCTTATCGCCCAGCAGTCGGAAACTACATGTCCTTCAAATCCCCACTCGCCGCGCAGAATATCAACGAGAAGCGTTTTGCTCCCGCAGGCAGGCTCACCGTTTACACGGTTGTACGCCCCCATTACAGCCTCCACTCCCGCGTCCTTTACACATCGTTTAAACGCATAAAGGTAAGTATCATACATATCGCGCTTTGACACTTTTGCGTCAAACTCGTGACGGATAGCTTCTGGACCACTATGTACAGCAAAGTGCTTTGCGCACGCCGCCGATTTGAGGTTTTCCTTGTCCTCACCCTGAAGTCCTTTGATATAGGCAACACCTAGCTCTGCTGTCAGATACGGGTCTTCGCCGTATGTCTCATGACCTCTGCCCCATCTCGGGTCGCGGAAAATATTTACATTAGGCGCCCAATATGTAAGTCCCTTATAAATGTCACTGTCACCATGTTTCTGAAACTGATTGAATTTAGCGCGCCCCTCCGTTGACACGGCATCACCCACCTTATGCACAAGCTCCTTGTCAAAAGTCGCTGCCATGCCTATCGCCTGCGGAAATACTGTCGCAACGCCCGCCCTCGCGACACCGTGCAGCGCCTCATTCCACCAGTTATACGCAGGTATTCCCAAGCGCTCAATCGCCGGCGATTGATAAACCAGCTGGCTCATTTTTTCCTCAATAGTCATCTGCGCCGTCAATTCTTTAGCATATTTCTTTGTCCATTCGCTCATATGTCAGTCCTCCATATATTTATTCTACATACCCAAAGCCCAATATTGTAAATTTTTTGTCCTTATCACCCTCGGCAAGCTCCACCCTTACGGTATGCCAGCTGCTTTCTCTCTCATTTAATATAATCATAGGATTGCAGTGTACCCAGCCGTTTGCCAGCGGATTGGCGCATCCTGCCGCTTTGCCGTCAACAAAAATGTCAGCGCGTCCCGTCTGCGGGTCGCCGGAGTCTTTATATATAAGTACCAACGCTCTACAGCTTATCCTCATTTCAAAAAATGCTTCATCAGGCTTCGCACCGTCATAAAACCAGTTGTGGCTAAACTCCGGAACCGGCTCAATAGCCGTATCCATCTCCACGCACTGCAAGACAATGTCACTGCCTGTAAAGCCTCCGCAGTTTATTTCCGATTTATCGTATGTATCCTTTTTATCCAAAAGCTTCACATATTCAAAATCGGCACCGATGACCGGCTCCTGCCCCAAAAGCTCTTTTGTCGTATCCGCGGGCAGCCCCTCGCCTGCCTGCAGCTTTTTCTGCACCTCATCAAACAAATAGCCAAGACAATCTGCCATAACGGTATGTCCTGCATTTGAGGGATGATAAATATCGTAAAAAAACTGATTTTTTGAAATAACCCTGCCGTCTGCATTTTTTAGGGAAAACTGCGGCAGCACAGCGTCAAGCACACTCACCATAGGCAGCTCATACCTTTTTCCTACAGGTGAAAGACGCTCTTGTAAATTCCAATCATTTGCAAATACAGAAAACAGCAATATCACAGCCGGATTACTTGGAAGTCGCAGCGCCTTTCTCACAAGGCTCTCGTAGCAGATGCCCTTTGTCTCATCGCCCTCATCATTGACGGCAAACTCTATGACAATAATGTCAGGAAATTCATCTGCTTTCCGTGCGCCGCGAAGAACATCTCTCTCAAAACGTATCATTCCAAGCTCCGATGGCGTACCGCCTACGCCTGCCTTTATGAAACGCACATTATCTGATACTCCAAACCTTTCGGAAAAACCCTTATATGATTTATATGCATAACATTCTGTATTGATAGGCGCCGCGCCTGCACCTTGCGTTATTGAGCCGCCTATATATGCCACAGTAACCTTTTCGCCTGACCGAGCTTTTTTTATCTTTTGCCCAAGCCTTGCGATATTACCCATACTCATAAGCGAACGCGATATCATGGAGCGATATGCCTCCGAGCCAAAATCCACAGCCGTTTCCTCCTCGGAAGCCTCCGGCGCCTCAAAACCGTCATTTAAGTAAAAACGCACAGTAAGCTTTGCCATCTGTTCCGGCTTGTCAAATATAATCTTAATCTGCCCGGGCTCCCAGTCGTCATCTGTCCATTTATGCTCGGACAAATATATCCTTTTCTCCATTCCGTCGCCGCTTAAAGTCGCCTTTAAACTGCTCCCGCCGCCGTATATATCATTTTTCCCGTACATTTGAAAGACAAATTCAATATCAGTCTGCCCGTTACTATCGTTATTGTCAGTCTCTACCGAAATTCCAATGCTATGCACAAGAGTTCTAAAACCTTCTACAGTGCGTAAAAGCTCAAGCTCTCTCACATCGCTGACATTACCCGTAAGCTGCGCGCTGTTAATCATGCGCCCGTCATTTTGATACAAAAATTGAATGCCCTTCCCGTCCGGCTGCGGTGAGCCAAACACATTTTTATCCCTGATAATATAGAAAAACGGTCTTCTTTTCTCAGGGTCCCTTGGCGCCGATAAAACCCCCATATCAATTCCTCCATGGTTTGTATTCATTATATTAAAAATTTAACATACTTTTCTTCAATTTTCCAATTAAATATTGCTATCTGATTACGCTTATATTGCTATCTTTAAGCGTTTTTCATCCATATGTGCTTTTTGTCACATATTACTTTACTCACATCTCTATGTATTCTATATGCTTTACAGTATTTTTATAAAATTTTCCTCAAAAGATATCGTAAAAACAGGCAGATTTTTATTTGTATTAAAATCTGTAAAAAGTAAATAAACGCAAACCTTGTGATTTTTGATAAAATAAAAAGCGCTGTACCCCTTAAGTAAGGTATAACGCTTTTTAATAGTCCCGTTATATTTAATGAACAACTATGTCAAACTCATAACTTCCGCTTCAATTTCTTTCAATTCATCAATTGATAACATTGGAATGTAATATGCAATGTCTTCAAGCGACATTTTTCCTTTCATTATCATTCTTCTCGCTGTTTCCCTCGCATTGTCCTTAGCCGCTTCATTCCTCATGTCCTCTAATATCTTGCTCATAGACTTCACTCCTTCCTTGTCCTGCTTGAAATATCTTGCTCTTTTTGCAAGTACATTATAGTTCATATCATCTGGATTGTCACAGAAAAAGTCGTGCATCAGCCTGCCGATTTCATCATTGCCGCGGTATTTGCCGTTCACGTATATGATATGCGAACCATCGCCAAACAATACTTTTTCTTCGCCGATTGTGATATACCTATCCACTGTATAAATCGGCAGATTTCCCTTCATCACATCATTTTCAGTAATGAAAATGACATAGCTGTCAGGAATACCTCCCGTTTCTTCTCTAGGCTTTAATATATGCGCATCAAGCAGGCTACTGTTATGCCTTGCTCTTTTTGCGCCTGCCCCTTTATCATTGCGCTGGATTTCTATATTCATAACGGTGTGATTCATTTTACGGACGCAGAATCTCAAGGGGTGAAGATAATAATTTCTTTGCCCGTATGATGGGATTTCCACTCCTTTTGTTTTTAATCTTCAACTTTTAACAACCGGCTCATTTCTTCCACCAGACTATTAATCGCATTCGCCTGCATAGCAACTTCCGCCGTATCATTGGCATTATTTTCAGCCATCTCATTAATGGAAACAAACTTTTCATTTTCGTCTTTGATGCTTTCGGCTATATCCTGATTAATGGAAACTGTTTTCTGAATGACCTCCGATTGTTTGTTATGCGCTTCACCCATAGTACTGATCGCATTAGCTGAAATATTAAGTAATTCTATCATATCATGCATACTGCTGAACACATCCGTAAAATATCCATTCTGCGTATCGAGTTTAGATGAGTTTTCATGTATCTGATCATTAATCTCTTTTACATTATTCTGCACTCGTTCAATAACTGTTTTGACTTCCGCCAGGGATTTCTGAGTGCTGTTTGCAAGATTTCCAACCTCCATTGCCACGACCGAAAAACCCTTTCCGGCTTCGCCGGCTCTGGCTGCTTCAATGGAAGCGTTCAAGGCAAGTAAATTTGTTGAATTGGATATGTCATTTATCAATTCCAAGGTAACGCCTATTTCTTTCACTGCCACAGATAATTTCTGCGCAATATCCGTCGTCATCTTCATAGATTCGGATACTTCGCTGTTTACTGTCTGCAGATTATTAAGAAGTTCCTGACTGGCTACAGATTTATCAAGCAATTCTTTAGAACCTGCTTCAACTTTTTCAACACTCTGGGAAACAACACCTGCCCATTCATTTAACTCACCAAGATTTGCCATGCTTTCATCTGTTTTAGCACTTAACAAACTACTGCTTTCTACCAACTGTTCACTGGTAGAAGCAAGCTCTTCAGCCGCAGAACTTTCATTTTCAGAAATCTGCGAAAGTGATACACCTGCGTTTTTCAGCCTGTCGGATAATGTTTGAACAGAGTCTAAAACATTCATCACTTTTTCATTATTCCGTTCCATTTCATCTTTTTTAGCATTTACAAGAAACCTGTTGATTAAATATGTCAGCAGGACTATTGTAGATAACGACAACGCCACACAAACCACCCGGTCAAGCATATTTACAGGGAAATTTGCATCCCGGGCCGGCAGATGAACTTCACCATACAAAATCCATGACGCTATAACCGAAGCTCCAATCTCAATCGAAGTTATTGCCACCATTTTATAATCCAAAAAGAATGATGTAAGTATAACAAAGAAGAAAGCAAATCCCCAAAAGTCGGTTGCGGGAATCATATAAACAATAAAATTGAACTGTATAAACATGATAAGCACAAGAAATATTTTTCCTGACTTTAATTTGTCCGGCAGTACATAACCATCCTCAATTCCGGTTTTAATAAAGAATATTCCAATCAGCAAATACAGGATGCATGTAATATCGAAAATAACCAGCGCTACCCAGCTTACACTTGGCAGCCAACCCACAAACTTAGAAAATGTATACGATAATCCTGCACATTCACAGGCTCCCGGGACAAGCAAAAGCACAAGTACATATACTTTATTTATGTATTCGTCTAATGCTGACAAATATTTATTTTTTTTTCCGTTTTCCAATGTTTTCATAGTAAATCCTCTCTTTCCGGCTTTTATTATGCCAAAAAACGCTGCCCTATTAAAGCAACGCCCATAAAGAACAGCACTCCAAATACTATGTTTAGTTTATACTACATAGATTTTTTTGTCAACTTATAAATAATCGCATCCCTAATGTGCCAATTTACCGCACAATCTCATCAGAATCCAGCAATATCGTAAATGGTCCGTCATTCAAGAGCGATACCTTCATATCAGCGCCAAACTCACCATGCTCTGCTTTAAAACCTTTGCCTTTTATTTGTGAAATAATATACTCATACAGCTCATTTGCCAAATCAGGCTTTCCCGCTGAAGTAAACGACGGACGATTACCCTTCCTGCAGTCAGCATAAAGCGTAAATTGCGAAATAATAAGAAACTCCCCGCCCACATCTGATATTGACAAATTCGTCTTTCCCTCCGCGTCATCGAAAATACGCAGCTTCACCAGCTTGTCAATCATCTTGTCCGCAATCTTAGTGTCATCTGTATCACTCACGCCCACAAACACAAGCAGCCCATGACCGATTTTCCCGATAATTTCATTATCCACAGTTACGCTTGCTTCCTTCACACGCTGAATTACAAATCTCATTAATAAATCTCCCGTATCGCTTCTGTATATTTAATCAAATTCCCGCATCATTCGCCAAACACCCATACAGACACGACACTTAGCTCAATGATTGCAGGAAATAAACACTCGATAAAGCTTCTTTCACAATCACCATTCAAAAAGTTAAAGCAATTTCTCTATCTCCCCGCATGCCTGCTCATAGCTCTCAAACACAATCCCTCTCATACCAAGTCGCCTTGCCGTTTCCACATTATCTTCCCTGTCGTCAATAAATACACACTCATCAGCCTTAAGCGCAAACTTATCCACAAGATACTCGTAAATATCCTCATTCGGCTTAACCATTTTCACAAAGCCCGATACCACTCTGCCGTCAACGCTGTCAGCAAACGGAAAACACCCGCTTTCCTCATGCATTTTAAACAAATCGCGCGGATAATTTGACAGCAGATAAACCCTATACCCTTTAGCTTTCAGCTCATCAATCCACGGCTTGGCATAGCTGTATGGCTCTACAAGCCTGCCCCTGTTTTCCCACACAAGATCAAACTCATCATAATAGCCCTTATTATCCTCCCTCAAAAGAGAAATCACCTCTGACTCCTCCCTTAAGCCATGGTCAAGCTCGCCCCACCACGGACTTTCAAATACCGTCTTTTTAAAAATCTCCTGTACCCCCTCCGAAATCCCCAAATCTCTCATAAGCTCGCGCCAGCGGAACGATACAAGCACATTTCCAATATCAAAAATTATATTTTTAACCATAAACCTACAATTCTACCCCATTTTTCTTTAATAATTCCCTTGCGCTCTCCACAGAATCCACTCCCGTCTTATTCTTAATCGGCGCAAATTCATAGTCGCGCACCACCTCAAACGACAGACAATTGTCAAGCAAATGAATCATATCAAGCACCAAAAGCTCAAATTTATATCCGTTAGGCTCCTCGGGTTTAATGAGCGCGCCGTTTTCATCAATATACGGAATTTTTTTCTCCACTATATGCACAGGCATCTGGCGGCTCAAAATCTCCTCAAGCTTATCAACCCTGAAAAGATAATTGAGTATAACGCCGAAATTATATGAAAGCTCGCCGTTTGGCTGCCTTGAATTGATAATTTCCTCCGTCATCTCATAATACTCAACTATTGACGGCTTCCCGTCTTCAAGGCAGAGCACGCCGATTTTCTCCTGCGGATCGGCTTTTTTCACGACCTTTGCGCCGCTCACGCAGCCTGAGTTTATCGTAGCGCCTACAAATACAGGGTCTGCAATCCTCTGCAGCACATTGTCCACGGCGAAAATATTAAGCCACTCAACACAGCGCTTTTTCACGTCGTCAATAATGCCCGTCTTTACCATGGAATAAAACCACCCACCGTTTCCATTGGGCGAAAGCGAAAGCGAATCGGGCGTTTCCATATAAAGCTTTCCGTCAAAATCAACCGACGGCGCCATCTCCTGCCTAAAGAATTTCACAAAATCCTTCGGATAGCCAAAGTAATTTTTCTCCTCAAAAAATTCAACCGTCTCGTCGTTATTCTTGTCGCTCGTCATTATATACAAAGGCACAAAGCAGCCCGCCTTGTCAGTGACCTCAAAAAGATTTGCGATAAGCCTCTCAAAAATAAACACATCTTTTGTGATGCCGATATTATACTTGCCCTTTGGCCCGTCTGAGCCAAGCCTTGTGCCCTGTCCGCCCGCAAGAAGGACAGCGCCGACTTTGCTTTTCCTGATAGCATCAAGACCTGCATTTTCATACTCTGACCTTTTCGTGTTTATCTCGGATATCTCGACTGCCGAAAGCGGTTCAAGCTTTCCACGCTCCTGCGCAAGCTCGTCTTTTTTCGCCATATCGACAATCGACCAGTCAATTCTCTCTATCTGCGCGCCAAGCTTAGCCTTACCCGCCTCGTCAAGCTTCTGATACGCCTTATAAATATGCTCCTGATTGTGCTCCTTCAAAATCTCCAACAGCTCGTTATCCTTCATATAACCCTCCGCTTTTCAATAAAAATACATTTTCTCTGCTCATATCCCCGCAGCCTGCCAAACACAGACAATATAATGCTATGTGTTATTTATACTACATTTTACAATTATTTACAATAAATACAAATTAAATTACTTATATTTTTTGCCACATTTTATCCTATTTACAGTCACATTTACAGTCACAGCCGATAAACCAACCCCTACAAAACCATATGGTAAAAATGGTAAAAATAAAAGAAAAACATCCCTCTGCTTATTGATTAAACTGTCAAAAATTATTATAATATTTATAACTGTATACATCCCCCATTGCGCTTTCTCGCGCAGAAACGGAGCGGCAAATGATACCTATTACAAACGATTACCTTACGGGTCTCTACACAAGGCAGCAAATGTATATGTTCTACGAAAAAATAAGTCCTAACCACAAACTTCACTTTATGTTTATGGATGTAGACAATTTCAAAACAGTAAATGACGTATACGGCCACAATACGGGCGATTTGCTATTAAAGGCAGTCGCCAAAATCCTGCTTGAATGTGCCCCCGACTCGCAGGTAGTACGCCTTGGCGGTGATGAATTTGTACTCGTTTTTGAGGGAAACTGCACACGTGAATACCTCTGCGGCATAGCGGACAGCATTCAGGAAAAAATACGCGCCAAGGAGGGTTTCTCACAAATATCAACGCATATCTCTGCAAGCATCGGCATACTCTATGATGAAAACTCATCAAGCACAATGGATGAAATACTCCTCAAAAGCGATATGGCTATGTACCATGCCAAAAATCACGGCAAGGGCAGATATGTAGTGTTTAACGATATTGCCGACGACGTTTTCAGGGAAATAGACATGGAAAAGCATCAGCAGGAAGCACTTGAAAACGGTGAATTTAAAATATATTACCTCCCGATTATGCGTGCGCAGACATCTCTCATATATCTGTCACAGGTAAGACTGTTCTGGGAAAGTGGGGACGGCAGCAAAAAGCCGCAGTCAGAATTTCTGCCCCTTTTTGAAAAAAACGGATTTGTTCGCCAGCTCAATATGTGGGTATTTCATCAGATATGCCATCATTTGCAGGAAAATAAAAAATATTTTCAAACTCAAGATGATGAGCAAAAAATAATAAACCAGATTTCCGTTCGCATATCCAGGCTGCTTCTTCAGGACATGGATTTTCCCGACAGGCTCAAGGCAATGCTTGACGAACACTGCATATGTCCGCGACTTATCGAGCTTGAAATAAACGAGACGGCATTTGAGCGCGGAAGCGACATTATGTATAAAACTATACAAAAATTAAAAAATATCGGTTTTGCCGTCTCAATCGTAAATCTTGGTACGGATTTTTCAAGCATACGGATTTTGGATAAATTACTGCTGGACACGATTAAATTTGATGCCGAATATTTAAACAATGCACTCAAGGCCGCAAGAGGAAAGCAGATTGTAAAGACCCTGCTCGCATTGGGCAGAGAGTTAAATATTCAGGTCGTGGCTGACGGCATTTCCAATAAGGATGACGCAAGATATCTCACAGGATGCGGCTGCAACGCGATAAGCGGTGATTACTATTCACCGCCGCTACCGCCAGATAAATATTTTGATTATATAAAAGACAAAATAAAGACCGGAGCAGGGGAAACCTCATTCCGTTTTCAAAATAATCTGTACTCTGATGACAAAAAGCTTGAGGGAAAATATATAGGCGACAAACTTGAATTTGCCGAGGGCATAAGCAAAAACTGGGGCGCGATATACTTTCCGGGCGGAAATAACGCCGAAAATGTCATAGAAATACCAAGCTCACTTTTGCCCGAGGAATCCTACACTATATGCATGTGGCTAAAGCCTATTGAAGCAAATTTTTGGAGCAGCGCGTTTTTCGGGCGGTATTTTGGCGGATTTATTTCTTTTGTGCCACACGCCGGCGGAGGCAACGCCATCTTCCGCATAAGCGAGGATGCAAATGTTATGGGTTTTCATGACGTGATAACAAGGCAGGCGTTATGTGACAGATGGACGTTTATATGTGTCTCCTACAACAGCATTTCTCAGACCAGCTGCACATACATAAACGGCAAAAAATCCGGCTTTCAAGTGGATATTCCGGTATTGCCCGCATGCAAGCAGATAATGCTTGGCGGCGATATTTTCCAGCCGTCCTACCATGGATACATCTCCGGTCTTAAATGTTTTGACCATGTAAAATCGGATTCGGAAATCTGGGAAATATATCAGCAGTTCTGTTCGGAGGAGGGTTTTGTCGGCGAAGCGGAGGGCTTTTGGGAATAAATAAAAATCTTATATAGACAAATCCGAAAAATAATTGTAAAATAGGATTAACGTTAGAGAGCTGATTATTTCAGAGGAGGAATAGTAATGGCAAAAAATATATTAATTGTCGATGATGCGGCTTTTATGAGAATGATGATTAAGGATATTTTGACAAAAAACGGATATAATATAGCTGCTGAAGCTGAAAACGGCAAAATCGCCGTAGACAAATATAATGAAGTCAAGCCCGATTTGGTACTTATGGATATCACGATGCCTGAGATGGACGGTATCCAAGCGCTAAAAGCAATCAAAGGCAACGACCCGAATGCGACTGTAATCATGTGTTCCGCAATGGGACAGCAGGCAATGGTTATCGAGGCTATTCAGTCAGGCGCAAGGGACTTTATCGTCAAGCCGTTCCAAGCGGAAAGAGTTTTGGAAGCTGTCAAAAAAGTTGTTGGATAAGAATATATATATTAATTCATAATAATGCTGCTTTACATATGATTAGTCATTTGCAAAGCAGCAAATTTTCTTTCCCTCGGCACTGTATTTAATATGTCATTTTTCAGGATTTTTAAGCGTTATTATCGTATGATAAATATTTTCACCTTCTTCAAAGTATGTCTTCATATGACCATCGTAAGACGCGGCAATGCGCTCGACGCTCTTTAAGCCATAGCCATGTCCTGTATTTTTATGGCGTGGCAGAAAGGGATTTTCGCCGCATGAATTTTTCATTGTGATTACCGTATAATCCGTATTTTCGCCTTTTCTTACATTAAGCTCTATAAACGAGTCTTCCGCTTTTGACGCCGCGGTGTATGCGTTGTCAAGTATATTGCAGAACAGGGCGGTGAGGTT